>NZ_MOAI01000006.1:0-267832 GCF_001976035.1 Ensifer sp. 1H6
CGGGGAGAGGGGGGACTGGAGTTTGCCGCGCGTCTCCTTCGCCTCGCTTGCGGGGAGAAGGTGGCCGGCAGGCCGGATGAGGGGCGCCCGCTGAGGTAGCCAACGGCCCGAACCCTGCGCTAGCTTGCCGACGCTTCGCTCGCTTCACGAACTCAACCGGGACATTGCCATGCGCGTTTTCTATTCCGAAGATCACAAGCTCCGTGAGGCCAGGACAGAACTCTTCGGTGGCGAACTGGTGGCGCCGTTCGAGGCGCCGTTTCGTGCCGAATGGATTTTGGCGGCGGTGAAGGAGGCTGGCTTTGCCGATGTGGTTGCGCCCACGCATCACGGCCTGGAAACGGCCCTCAAGCTCCACGCGGCCGACTATCTCGACTTTCTCGAAACCGCCTGGGCGCGCTGGGTCGCTGACGGTTATCGCGGCGAAGCGATCCCGACGTGCTTCCCGGCGCGCCGGATGCGCCAGCACCCGCCCAAGGATATCGACGGCGCGCTCGGCTATTACGCCTTTGCCGCGGAAACATCGATCACTGAAGGCACCTACGTCGCCGCGCGCGCGGCGATGAATTGCGCGCTTTCGGCTGCCGAGCATGTGGACGCCGGCAACACGGCCGCCTTTGCGCTTTGCCGCCCGCCCGGCCATCACGCGGCGATCGATCTCTATGGCGGCTACTCCTTCATCAACAACGCCGCCTGCGCCGCCCAGCGGCTACGCGATCTCGGTGCTGCCAGGGTCGCAGTGCTCGATGTCGACTTCCATCATGGCAACGGCACGCAGGACATCTTCTATGGACGCGGCGACGTCTACTTCGCCTCGCTGCATGGCGATCCCGTCGACGCTTTCCCGTACTTTCTCGGCTTTGCCGATGAAGAGGGGGCTGGCGAAGGCCTCGGCACCACGAAGAACTATCCCCTGCCGCGCGGCACGGCCTATTCGGCCTGGTCGGCCGCGATGGACGATGCACTTCATCGCATCGAGACCTTCGGCGCCGAGGCGCTGGTGGTTTCGCTCGGCGTCGACACGTTCGAGCGCGATCCGATTTCGTCGTTCAAGCTGAAGTCGGAGGATTATCTGCGCATGGGCGAGAGGTTGAAGAGGACGGGCCTGCCGGTCGTCGTCTGCATGGAGGGCGGCTACGGTGTGCCCGAAATCGGCCTCAACGTCGCCAATGTGCTCAAGGGCATTGCTACCTGAGCCTACTCCGGCCGTCAGGCAGCCGCAGATTTCTCACGAACCCCTGTTGACCTCAACTTTACTTGAGGTCGTACGAGTGTTCCTGCCCGTCGCCGAATGGCCGCCGACGGGATTTGAAGGGATACTCAAGGAGAGTTCAATGAGCAGCAATACAAAGGCGGGTATCGTCGCACCGCTCTATCGTATCAACAAGTTTGCGGTGCCGACCGCCGCACGGACGCAGTTTCTGGAACTGGTGGAAAAGACCCTCGAAGTGATCCGCAGCCAGGACGGCTACGTCAAGGACCTGTTCCTCGAGCAGCATGCGGGCCCGGGAAAGTTCAACTTCTGCACCATGATCGAATTCGAAAGCGAAGAGGTCGCGCCGAAGGTTGCAGCAGCGATCGGCGCGTTCGATAGAAGCCTCAACATCGATCGTGCGGCGCTGATGGAAAAGCTCGGGGTTGAGACCGATTCCGCCAGCTACAAGAGCTTCCAGGCGACATCGGCATGAGATCGCGCCGTTCCGGCTACTGCTTAATTGCTTAAATCGAATCCGATTTAAGGATAAAATTATGCAGCAAGTTTAAAGCGATACAGCGTCCTTTGCGCGTCATATTTGACGCACGGCGCTGTAGCCGGCCGGACTCGCGACCGGCGCGTCGATGACGACGCGTCAGGTTCACGATGGCGATACGTTTTAAGAAACGAAGAAGTTGGATAGGCCCTGGCCGGCCGCAACTGCCATATAGGCGAGGACGGTGAAGTAGACCGTGGTTGCGATCAGGAAGAGATAGCCGCCAGCGACCATCAGTCCGTCGCGCTGGATGATGCCGAGCGACAGGAGCAGGATGGCGATGCCCGGCAGCGTGTTCGATAGCGGAATGAGGCCGAGCGGAAACATCAGCAGCACGCCTCCGGCCATGATCATCAGGCCGTTGAAGCGGTTCATCAGTGCGCCTTGCGTCAGGAAGCCGAAGCGCGGCCTGACGAAGCGATCGAGCTTGGAGACAAGCGCTGCCCCCTTCTGCAGCGTCGGCACCAGTTTTTCGGTTTCGATCTGCCGGTCGAGGATGCGCTGCGGCATCCAGGGCAGGCGGTTGAGGGTAATCGAAATCGAGATCAGGATGATGGCGGCGCCGAAAACGGTACTGACGCCGGGAATGGAGACCGGCAGCAGAAACGGCAGCGTCAGCAGCGCGCACAGCAAGAGAAAGCCCTGTTCGCCGATGCCCGTCATCAGGTCGCGAAGCGTGATGGTGTTGCCGCGAATCGACCCGATCATCCCGTTGAGCGTGTCGCTGAGACTGCGTTGCGTATCGCCAAACTCGATTGCCATCAGATAGTCCGCCTCGATTTTCCTCGAACGCGCTTGTTATCAAGAGCGTGTGAAGGATCGGTTAGTATCCGGCCCTGTCATGACGATGACTGTGGCCGTGGCGCCATTTGTCGCCAAACAATGGCATCAGTGGGACGTCTCTTCATCTTCCTGCCGCAATCGCTAGTATGAAGCACCTTTGAGCACGAATGGGGACCATTGATTCTATGATCAAGAAATGCGCCATACTGGCTGTAGCGGCCATCTATCTCTCGGGATGCACGACCACCGATCCCTATACGGGTGAGCAGAAGATGTCGAACACCGCCGGCGGCGCGCTGATCGGCGCGGGTCTCGGTGCAGCGACCGGCCTTCTTGTCGGCGGCAGTGCTGCGGGACGGCGTGATGCCGCTCTCGTCGGTGCCGGTATCGGCGCGCTCGGCGGTGGCTTGGTCGGCAACTACATGGACAGCCAGGAAGCGGAACTGCGCGCCCAGCTGCAGGGTACCGGTGTTTCCGTTACCCGCGCAGGCGACCGCATCATCCTGAACATGCCGTCGAACATCACCTTCGCCACCGACCGCGACCAGGTAATCCCAGCCTTCTACGACACGCTGAACTCCGTGGCGATCGTGCTGCGCAAGTTCAACAAGACGCTGATCGACGTCGACGGCCACACCGATTCGACCGGCAGCGCCTCCTACAACCAGGGCCTTTCCGAGCGTCGCGCAGCCTCAGTTGCCAATTATCTGGCAAGCCAGGGCGTCGACCAGCGCCGCATGGCCACCATGGGCTTCGGCCAGGAACGGCCGATCGCCTCCAACGGCAGCGAGGCCGGCCGGGCGCAGAACCGCCGCGTCGAAATCTCGATCGCGCCGATCAAGCAGGGCTGATAGGTCTCTGCGATACCTTGATATAGAAGGGCCGCACCGGGAACAGTGCGGCCCTTCGTCGATCGGACGTCCCGTCGCCGTACTGCTAAAAGCGGTAGCGCAAAAGCCGCCCCATCCGCTGCAGCATGGGCATGACGCTGAAGATCTGGATGGCGATGCGCGCGGCCGCTGACATTCTTTCTATCTGGCTCGGATCGTAGTCGCTGACCTCCTCCAGCAGACTGAGGCCCGGCACCTGCCGCTCCAGCATGCGTGGATCGTCGATGCCCCAGCGAAGCGCAGCACCGGTGGCGCGGATGGCGGGGTTGAAGCGCAGCAATTGAATGCCCAGGTGGCTATAGCCGTCGAAGACGACCTCGCCCGCCGGCAGGCGTTCCAGCAGACGCCGAAGCAGATCGTAGACGTCCTCTGCCGCAAGGTAGGGCAGGACGCCTTCGGCGACGACGATCGCCGGCGCGTCATCCGGTATCGCCGCAAGCCATCCCGCCTCCGTC
Organism: Ensifer sp. 1H6; assembly: GCF_001976035.1. Classification (NCBI taxonomy): domain Bacteria; kingdom Pseudomonadati; phylum Pseudomonadota; class Alphaproteobacteria; order Hyphomicrobiales; family Rhizobiaceae; genus Ensifer; species Ensifer sp. 1H6. The sequence continues at coordinate 3,880 of NZ_MOAI01000006.1, forward strand.
ACCGAAGATGCGATCTGTGTATAGTTGGCGCGATCCGGATAGAGCGTGCGGCGCAACGTCATCACATCGGGAAAATCGACGTCGAACCACCGCACCTCGTCGGGCGGATCGACGCGGAAAACGCGGGAATCGAGGCCGCAGCCGAGATGCAGCACAGTTGCATCCGGGTGCCTGGTGACGAAAGCCCGTGTCCACTGGTCGAGGAGATAGGCGCGCATGGCGATCCCGATCGTCATGTCGTGGCCGACGTCGAGATGCTGCGCAGCTTGCCCGAGACGACGCATGGCATCGGCGGCGAAATGGTCGCGCAGCAGGGAATCGGGAAGCGCGCTTTCGGCGGCCTTTGCCTGCAGCGTGATCAGCAGTGTTTCTTGCGCGCCACTCAGGCCGATCCCGTCGGCATCCATCGTTTCCTCCCCACAGCGCCGCGCGTCAAATATGACGCACAAAGGATGCTGTAGCGCTTTAAACGTGCTGCATAATTTCATCCTTAAATCGGATCCGATTTACGGAATTATGCAGGAGGCACGGCCTCGGAAACGGTGGCACGTATCCGCTGCCTAGTCGTCGGCTGCCTTCACCGCACGCGCCCGACGGACGCGCCTCGCCGTCAGCATCGCCAGTGCCGGTGCCAGCGCGAACAGCCAGAAAAGCCACTGCGTCGCGCGGGCAACGCCGTCGGTGGTGCTTGCTTCGATACCCGCCAGATTGGCGGTCAGGCCGGCAAGGGCAGCACCCAGTGCGGCGGCAAAAAGCTGCACGGTGGTGATCGAGCTCGATGCCTTCTCTTCCTCGCCCTGTGGTGCCAGTTCGTAGACGGCCGTCACGATATGCGGCCAGGCGAAACCCATGCCGAAACCGACCGCCATGATACCGGCGGAAAGCGGTGCGGAGATCGCGGCAAACCCGGTGCCGGCCATCGGCATGAACATGGCGATCAGCGCCAGGCCGGCAAGGCCGAAGGCCGGTCCGGCGAAGATCGTGCGCTGCGCCCTGTCGCCGTGCCAGTGCGCGCTGGTCATCGATCCGGCGGTCCAGCCGATCGACATCAGTGCGGCGATGTAGCCGGCAACCAGCGGCGACAGCCCATGCAATTCCTGCAGCAGATACGGTACGTAGATCTCCGGCTGCATGCCGATCATCAACAGCGTGATCGTAGCATAAAGCGCTGCCAGCGGGGAGGTTATGGTGAAGCTGCTGCTCGGCAGCAGCTTGCCGGCAGCCCGGCGTTCGACGACGAGAAGCACTGCGAACATGAGGATGGCCGCGCCGACCGAGGCGAGCTGTTCGCCCGATGTGGACAGGGTGCTTGCGATCGAAAGAGCCAGAACGATGCCGACCAGAAGCAGCAGTTGCACGACCGGCAGCGGCGTGCGATTTCCTTCGGACGAAGCGTTGCGCGGCAACGTCCAGAAGGCGAGTGCTGCCAGAAGTGCCGTCAGCGGCAGCAGCGACCAGAAGGCGGCGCGCCAGGTGGCGAATTCCGCAAACATGCCGCCAACAGCCGGGCCGATAAGCGTTGCCGTGCCCCAGGTCGCCGAGATCAGGCCGATGGCACGGGTCCAGAGCGCCGGCGCAAACACCAGGCGGATGACGCCATAGGCGAGCGCATAGAGCAGGCCGCCGCCAAAGCCCTGGATCGCCCGGCCGCCAAGCAGCACCAGCATATCGGGAGCGGAGGCGCACATGAGCGTGCCGAGGCCGAAGACGAGCGCGCCGATCGCATAGGCCGAGCCGGCGCCGACGACGGCAAGCAAGCGGGCCGAGAGTGCTGCGCCGAGGATGGATGCGGCCACGAAGACGGTGGTGCTCCAGGCGTAATATTCGAGCCCGCCGATCTCGCGCACGATCGACGGCATGATCGTCGTTACGACATAGATGTTGAGCGCATGGAGAGCTACGCCGCCGCTCAGCACGACGGAATGGATGGCGTTTTCGCCCGACAGCAGAGCGAGCCAGCCGCTGTCGGCTTTTTCAGCGGGTCTGGATGTCTTGTCGAGCATATGTGTGCACCTTTTCCTGTCGCCTCACGACTGCCGGGCAAGTAACGCGCCGTGCATCGTTGCGCGGCCGCGTCGGGCTTGCCCCGTCGGCGCCGATAGAGCACTCCCGTTTCAAATGGAGTTTTGGAGCGGCTCTATCCTATTGTTTTTACGCATTTCCTGACGGAAAAGCGCTTCGCATTTTTCGTGGAAATGTTCTGATTCAGTGGACGACGGCATCACCGAGATGGGTGAGCTTGTCCGGATTGCGAACGATGAAGATGTCGTTGACGTTTCCGTCGCCATCATAGCCGAAGGAAACGCTGGCGGCGATATCATTTTCGGTCTCGCCCCGGAGCACAATGCCGCGGCCGCCGTTGATATCGGCAACGTCCCAGACATAGTGCGCCCAGTATTCGGTCAGCCGGTCGGCGATGAAGGCAAGCACGGTTTGCTTGCCCGAGAGCACGCCGAGCACCGTCGCCACCTTGCCGCCGCCATCGGCCGTCAGTCGTACGTCGGCGGAAAGCAGGCTCGAAAGGCTGGCAATATTGCCGCCGTGGATCGCCGTGTGGAAAGCCGACAGCAACTCGTCCTGGCGTTCGCGCGGCGTCTGGTGACGGCTCTTCTCCACGCCGATATTGGTCTTGGCGCGCGACACCAGCTTGCGTGCGGCCGCCTCCTGCATGTCGAGCGTTTCAGCCACCTCCTCATAGGGCTGGCCGAAGATTTCATGCAGCAGATAGGCAGCCCTTTCCTTCGGCGTCAGCCGCTCCAGCATCAAGAGGAAGGCGGTGGTCAGCGACGAGGTCAGTGCCAGCTTCTCCTCGGCATTGTCGTCGCTTGCCGTGTGGATCGGCTCCGGCAGCCAGGCACCGACATAGTCGACACGCTTGCGGTGTGCCGCCTTCAAGAGGTCGAGGCAGCGGCGGGTGCAGGCGGTCGTCAGCCAAGCGGCCGGGCTTTCGATCGCCAATTGATCGGCCTCCTGCCACTTCACGAACGTGTCCTGCACCGCGTCTTCCGCGTCCGCGCGCGAACCAAGGATCCGGTAAGCCAGACCGAGAAGGCGGGGACGCGCCTCCTCGAAAATTGCCGTGCTGTTTGCGCCGCCCATCTCAATGCCTCGATATCTGTTTGGTCCGGTCAATGCTGTCCTGGTCGATCGTCTTGCGTCCGCCGGCAAGCGCGCCGAGCCCGTCGGGGATTTTCTGCTCGTAACGGACGGTTTTCATATCGGTCATGATTACAACTCCGTCGATCGTTGCTCATGACCAACTGACGATTGGCTTCCGGCCGCTGTGACGCCGTCTTGAAATTTTTCTCAGATTTTTGGCGGGTAGGCGTGCTCTTTGCCGCGGAAGTCGGTCACGGTGTAGCAACCGCCGTCGTCCGCAGCGATCGATGCCGCGCTGATCACCGTCTTGCCGTGACCGCCGGGAATGTCGAGGATATAGGTCGGCTGGCAGAGGCCAGAGACCCGGCCGCGCAAGGACGCGACGAGTGCCTGGCCCTCCTCGATCGAGAGCCGGAAGTGGCTGGTGCCGGGTGCCAGATCCGGGTGGTGCAGATAGTAGGGCTTGATCCGGGTTTCGACGAAGGCGCGCATCAGTGCGGCAAGCACGTCCGCATCGTCATTGACGCCTTTCAGCAGCACCGACTGGCTGACCATGACGACGCCGGCATCGATCAGCCGGGCCGAGGCGTCGCGCGCTTCCTGTGTCAGTTCACGCGGATGGTTGGCGTGCAGCGCCACATAGGTCGCCTTGCCGCTGGCCTTGAGGGCTGAAACGAGATCGGCGTTGATGCGCTCGGGCTCGACCACCGGTACGCGGGTGTGGAAGCGCACGATCTTGACATGGGCGATCGGCTTCAGCCGCTCCATGATTTCGGTGAGGCGGCGCGGCGAAAGCACCAGCGGGTCGCCACCGGTGAGAATGACCTCCCAGATCTCGTCATGTTCGGCGATATAGGCGATCGCCGCATCGAGTTCGGCGGGTGTCAGCGTACCCAGTCCCTGCGGTCCGACCATTTCGCGGCGAAAGCAGAAGCGGCAATATACCGGGCAGACATGCACGGCCTTCAAAAGCACCCGGTCGGGATAGCGATGCACGATGCCGGCGACCGGGCTGTGCGCCTTGTCGCCGATCGGATCTTCGCGCTCTTCCGGCAGCAGCGTCAGCTCGGCGGCATCGGGTACGAACTGGCGGGCAATCGGATCGTTCGGGTCGTTGCGGTCGATCAGCTTGGCGATAGCAGGACTGATGGCGACCGCGTAGCGCTCGGCGACCTGCGAAACGACGGTTTGCTGTGACGGTTCGATAAGGCCGGCATCAACCAATTCGCCGGCTGTCTTGATCGGCCGGTGAACGTTCATGATGCCGTCTCCGCCACCGGTGCCCAGAGCACCTGGTCGATGCGCGACGCACCGGTCGCCAGCATGACCAGCCGGTCGAAGCCGAGCGCGATGCCGCTCGCCTCGGGCATGATGGCGAGCGCTGCCAGAAAATCCTCGTCGAGCGGATAGGTCTCGCCATAGACGCGGGCCTTCTCCGTCATTTCCATCTCGAAACGACGGCGCTGCTCGGCCGCATCGGTCAGTTCGCCAAAGGCATTGGCGAGTTCGACGCCGCAGGCATAGAGCTCGAAGCGCTCGGCAACGCGGCGGTCGCGCGCGGTCGGCCGGGCAAGGGCTGCTTCAGCGACCGGATATTCATCGAGGATCGTCGCGCGGCCAAAGCCGAGATGCGGTTCGACCTTTTCGACAAGCACGCGGCTGAACAGGTCGGCCCAGTTATCGTCGGCGGCGACCCGCAGCCCGGCCGATACCATCGCGCTAGCAAGCGCGTCCCGGTCCGTTTCTCCGTTGGAGGCGATCGAAGCGAGCAGGTCGATTTTCGCAAAACGCTTGAAGGCTTCGGCCACCGCCAGCCGTTCGGGCTCGGCGAAGGGGTCGCAGGTGCGGCCCTGGAAGGTGAACTGACTGACGCCGGTCGTCTGTGCCGCGAGCGTCAGGATCTCGGCGCAGTCGCGCATCAGCGTCTCGTAGGTCTCACCGGCGCGGTACCATTCGAGCATGGTGAATTCCGGATGGTGCAGCGGCCCACGCTCGCGGTTGCGATAGACATGGGCAAAGCAGGCGATGCGCTTTTCACCGGCAGCGATGAGCTTCTTGCAGGCAAACTCCGGCGAGGTGTGCAGATAGAACGGATCGGCGGAGCCGTCATGGTTGAGCGCCTGGGTGGCAAAGGCGTGCAGATGGGCTTCGTTGCCCGGTGAGACCTGCAGCGTCGCGGTATCGACCTCGATGAAGTCGCGCTCGTCGAAAAACCGGCGCAGCGCCGACTGGATCCGGTTGCGTCCGAGAAGAAACGGGCGCCGGTCGGCATGGACGTGCGGCGTCCACCAGGGTGAGGCATGCGACATGGTCGTTCGATCCAGGCTTTCTTCGCGCCCTAGGCTATCTTCGCGTCAATGCCGGCGCAGGCTGGCTATTTGCACGAAATTAGGGTAGTGGCGGCGCGATATCATAATTTTCGCGTCTTTCGGGGCCGGCTTTCCCGGCGCGCCGTGTCGCGCATACCTCTGTTACAAGGAAGACTAATGGTCAAGGTCATCGCTTCATCTGTCCGCAAGGGCAACGTTCTCGACGTTGACGGCAAGCTCTATGTCGTTCTTACCGCGCAGAACTTCCATCCGGGCAAGGGCACGCCGGTCACCCAGGTCGACATGCGCCGCATTTCCGACGGCGTGAAGGTCTCCGAACGCTACCGCACGACCGAACAGGTCGAGCGCGCCTTCGTCGAAGACCGCGAGCACACCTTCCTTTATGAAGATGGCGAAGGCTTCCACTTCATGAACCCGGAAAGCTACGACCAGCTGGTCATGACCACTGACGACATCGGCGACCTCAAGGCCTACCTGCAGGAAGGCATGGCCTGCATTCTTTCGATCCACGAAGGCCTGGCGATCGCCATCGACCTGCCGCGCCACGTGACGCTCGAAATCACCGAGACCGAGCCGGTCGTCAAGGGCCAGACGGCATCGTCGTCCTACAAGCCGGCTATTCTGTCGAACGGCGTTCGCACGCTCGTGCCGCCGCATATCCAGGCTGGCACCCGCGTCATCATCGCGACCGAAGACGGCTCCTATGTCGAGCGCGCCAAGGACTGACACGCTCAAGCACTGACGATCGAGCGATCGCATCGAACGGGGACGGCAGGTTCAACCTGCCGTCCCCGTTGTCGTTTCTACTGCTGGGCTCCTTCGACCGTTGGTGTTTCAGGGGCAAAACCAGGCAGCAAGTTCAAAGCGTTACAGCGTCCTCGGCGCGTCACCGGATGCGCGACGCCGCAGAGCCCGGAAGCTGTGGCAGAGATCGGATAAGCAACCGCAAATTTAGGGGGAGCATTTCGAAAAACGGGTGCTAGGATGCCGGCGCTACGACGTTTCCGCCATGAGAGGGCCCGCATGTTTCCATTGTCGCATATGATGAAGTCGTTCATTCGCAAGGGTCGCCTGACGGTGATCGACGCTGATGGCAGGAGGCATGTCTTCTCCGGCGAGCCGGGGCCTGAAGTCACCATGCGGCTCACCGACAAGAAGCTCTATCGCAGCCTTGTCTTCAATGCGGAGCTGGCGGCTGGCGAGGCCTACATGGACGGTACCATGCGCTTCGAGGAAGGCTCGACGCTCAAGGATTTCCTGACGCTGTTTTCGATCAACCGGCTCTCGCTCGGCTCCTACCCGATCCAGAAGGTGCTGCGCGCGATAAAGATGCGCTTCCGCAAGCGCCAGCAGGCAAATCCCAAGGGCAAGGCGCAGGAGAACGTCGCCCATCACTACGATCTCGGCAACGACTTCTACAAGTTGTTCCTCGACGAGAACATGCTCTATTCCTGCGCCTATTTCCGCGAGCCGAACGAGAGCCTGGAAAAAGCCCAGCGCAACAAGCTGCGGCTGCTCGCCTCCAAGCTCTGCCTGGAGCCGGGCATGAAGGTGCTCGATATCGGTTCCGGCTGGGGCGATCTGGCGATGTACCTGGCGAAACTCGAAAACGTCGAGGTTCTGGGTGTGACGCTTTCCAAGGAGCAGCAGGCGCTGTCTTCGCAACGCGCACAGGCGGCCGGGCTCGCCGATCGTGTTCGCTTCGAACTGAAAGACTATCGGGATGTGCAGGGACCGTTCGATCGCATCGTTTCGGTCGGCATGTTCGAGCATGTCGGTGTGAATCACTACGACGAGTTTTTCAAGAAACTCAATGCGCTGATGCCGGATGACGGCGTTGCGGTGCTGCATTCGATCGGCCACATGAGCCCGCCCGGCATGGCGAGCGCCTGGCTGCGCAAATACATCTTCCCCGGCGCCTATTCGCCGGCACTTTCGGAGGTCTTCGACGTCGTCGAGCGCAACAGCCTTTGGGTCACCGATCTAGAGTTCCTGCGCGTGCACTATGCCACGACGCTGGCGCATTGGGGGGAGCGGTTCGAGGCAAACCGCGACAAGGTGATCGCGATGTATGACGAGCGCTTTGCCCGCATGTGGGAGTTCTATCTGATCAGTGCCGAAATGATGTTCCGCACCGGCAGCCAGCTGGTCTTCCACATGCAGCTGTCGCGCTCGCGTGACGCAGCACCGATCGTGCGCGATTACATCACCGACCGCCAGCGCGACTTCATGGCCCGCGAGCACGCGCTCGACCTCAACATCTGACCGGCCCCATTTGACCGGCATCGTGCCGGTCAATCTCCGTTCCAGCGCAGCCGCTTGTAGTCGAAGCCGAATTCGAGTGTCGGCTTGACGATCGAGAAGAACGGCGAGAGATCGAAGTCGCGCGGGGTATAGAGCGAATAGTGGCGGATATGCAGGATCTCTTCGCGTGAATAGGTGGAGGCGGCCGACGCACGCCCAGGCGCGCGCGTGACCTCCGGCAGGATCGGATAGCGGATCTGCTCGAAGGCTTCGGCAATCAGCGTCGAGCAGATCGCCCGCGTCGGATCGCCTGAACCAAGCGCCAGCAGGCGACGACGCCAGCGCACGGGCACCGGCGGTGCCGGCATGAAATAGCGCAGCATATCCAGAATGTTCTTCAGGTCGTATTTCATGCCGAGCCGGGCGATCATGAAGCCGACCAGCGCGGTACGATCGTCGGGCGTCAGCGCCACCGGTCGGCAGATGCGCGTGTTGAACGATGCATATTTCTTCAGCGGCACCGCGACGCAACCTTCGCCGATATTCACCTCGATCAGTTGAGGCCTTTCGATCACCGGCAGGGTCGCCTGGTCGAGCGTCAGCGGCATCTCGTCGCCGACGAAAAATGCCGCGTGCGACCAGGTGGATTGCGTCAGGTATTTGATCGCGGCGGAAACCTTCTGGTTGCCTTCGATCAAGAGGACGTCGCCCGGACGCAGCGTGCGCGCCAGCGTTTCCGGGTCGGATGGCGTGTAGGGTTCGTAGCCAAGGGTCTGCGTCTGCAACCTTGCGGCCATACGGGCGCCGAGCCGGTCCAGAAACGTATCCTTGCTTTCCGAAAGCGGGTAGATGGTCCTCATGGAGGCGATTGCTCCAGCCGCGGGAAGAGGATTCGCATGCGCCTGCATGGTGGCCGAGCCGCGACACTCTGTCGAGTGATTGTCGCGTGATTGCATGGCTTTGACCTTGACGCACATTCCCGGGGTTTCTATTTAGAATTATTCTAAAGAAGGTTTTCAACGATGTTTTCCCGTCTCTTCTCCCGCTCCAAGCGTCCGTTTCTCTCCCTCAACGAACAGGAAATCCTGGCACTGGCGATCTCGTCGGAGGAGGACGATGGACGCATCTATCTCGCCTATGCGGATGCGTTGAGAGAGAAATATCCGCACTCGGCAAAAGTGTTCGAAGAAATGGCGGAGGAGGAGAGCCATCATCGGCAATGGCTGATCGACATGCACGTACAGCGCTTCGGCAACCGGATCCCGCTGATCCGCCGCGAGCATGTCCGCGACTTCCCCGATCGCAAGCCTGAGTGGCTGATCGCCGAAATGCCGATCGAGAAGGCGCGGGCGGAAGCCGAGGCAATGGAGGAGACGGCGCACCGCTTCTATGTCGAGGCGGCGGCGCGCACCCAGGATGCGGCGACGCGCAAGCTGCTGGGCGACCTGGCAATCGCGGAAAAAACGCACGAATCGCTCGCCCGCAGGCTCGGTGAAAAGCACACACCGGACGATGTTCGCGAGGAGGAGGAGCAGACGGCGCGCCGACAGTTCATCCTGACCTACGTTCAGCCGGGGCTGGCTGGGCTGATGGATGGCTCGGTTTCGACGCTCGCACCGATCTTTGCTGCTGCCTTTGCGACACAGGATACCTGGCAGACCTTCCTCGTCGGCCTGTCGGCCTCGGTCGGCGCTGGTATTTCCATGGGCTTCACAGAGGCGGCCCATGATGACGGCAAGCTGTCGGGCCGCGGTTCGCCGATCAAGCGCGGCCTCGCATCGGGCATCATGACCGCGCTCGGCGGTCTAGGGCACGCACTGCCCTATCTCATTCCGCATTTCTGGACGGCGACGATCACGGCCGCAGTCGTCGTCTTCTTCGAGCTTTGGGCAATCGCGTTCATTCAGAACCGCTACATGGAAACGCCGTTCCTGCGCGCCGCATTCCAGGTTGTGCTGGGCGGCGGCCTAGTGCTGGCAGCGGGCATCCTGATCGGTAATGCCTGATCGGGCGTGCAGCGTTTGAAACGAAAAAAGGGCCGGTTTGACCGGCCCTTTTTCGTAAAGCGATGATGCTGCGGTATCAGTTGCCGACCGAGCCGACGACCACTTCCGCGCCGTTGTCGATGGTGACCCAGCGACCGCTGTTGAACGAAGCCTGGCGCTTGAGATAACGGTAGGGCGTCTGGGTCCAGAGCCGCACGCCGTTTTCGAGGTTGTCGAGGACGAAATCCCCCTGGGCGGTGCGCACCGTCAGCACGGCATGGCCCTCGCCATCGGGTTTGCGAACGACAGTGATCAGCAGTTCGCTGGGGGAAAAGCCCTTGCGCATCAGACGCTTGCGCTTTTCGAGAACGAAGTCCTCGCAATCGCCGGCGTCCTGCGGGTAGGACCAGACTTCATCCCTGCCGAAGAGTTCCTGATCGGTCACCGGCGTGATTTCGCGGTTCACGGCAGCGTTGACCTGACGGATCGTCGCCCAGCCGCGCTCGGTGACACGCGGCGCCACGCTCGTCTTCGATTTGACGCTGCATTCGCCCTTGTGCTTCTGACAGAACTCGTAATGTCCGATCGGCTGCGAGGTAACCGAGCCGGTCTGCATCCAAGGAGAGGATCCCGCCTGTGCGGGAATTGCCGTGTTCGCTGAAATGAAAAGTGCGCAAAACGCCGCGATACTTCCCTTAACCCCGGTCCAAGACGCCATACAAATCCCCTGCGTGACGCGGTATGCCGGGCTCTTCCTGTCCGGACGTATTCGCGCAATCCTGAGTTGAGGGCAGCTTGTTCAGGTCTTCCGCCTCACGCTGCTCTAATCGTTAATAAAGAGTTAATAGCGTTGGGGTCGGAGAGTCAATCTACTGATTCGGCCATTGGACTTTATGGTTAAAGCCGTTGCCGAAACGCAGCGCAAAGCCCTGCGCAGCAGGCGGTCTGCGGCGCATGGACGCGGAAATTGGGGGTAGAAAGGGCGTCGAGCGCCGGCCTATCGGCTTAAGCCGAAGGCAGCATGTTTCCGATCGCCTGTTTCATTTTAGCAATGTCTTCCTCGCGCGAAAGACGGTGGTCGCCGTCACGGATGAGCGTCATGACGACGTCGTCGGCCGGAAGGTGCTCCATCAGTTTCAGCGCGTGCGTGTAGGGCACATCCGGGTCGCGCATGCCCTGCAGGATGTGAACCGGGCAGCCGGTGGTGATGGTGCCGACGAGCACGCGGTTGTCGCGGCCGTCCTCGATCAGGGCGCGCGTATAGATGTTGGGCTCGGGGCTGTATTCGGACGGTTCCTCGAAATAGCCGCGCTCGGCAAGCGAGTGCCGCTCGATCTCCGTCAGGTTTGGTTCGATGAGTTCGGCGGTAAAGTCGGGAGCAGGCGCGATCAGTACCAACCCGGCGATGCGTTCGCTGAGGCCGCGCTGGCGTAGTTCCTGGATCAGCCTCATCGCGATCCAGCCGCCCATCGATGAGCCGATCAGGATCAGGCGCTGCCCGGGGGCGGCATGTTCGACGACGGCAAGGCTTTCTTCCAGCCAACGCGAGATCGTGCCGTCCTTGAAGGCGCCGCCGGAGGCGCCGTGGCCGGAATAGTCGAAGCGGATGCAGTCGGTTGCCCTGTCTCTCGCAAGCTGCTCGACCTCGACCGCCTTCGTCCCGGTCATGTCGGAGCGGTAGCCGCCAAGCCACACAAGCGTCGGCCGATCGGAGCGCTTTTGTGCCCGCAGGATCCGCATGGCGATGCGGCGACGGGCGGCATCCTTGCCAACCTCGATGAAGGTTGTTTCGGTTTCGGCTGGCGTCGTTTGCATCTCAATTCTCTCCAAATGCCCGGATTGGCGGCGAATTTCTTTCTAAAACAGATTCGTCTTGGCTTCGACAGGTGGTGATTTTCCCTGCGAGCCATGCTATTGACTCTCCCGTCGCAATTCACACATTGCCGTCGGCGGCAGATTGAAGCATTTCGGCCAAGGCCGCGCCGACTAATAATTGAACCGCATTTTCGGAAACAGCTCGAGGAGAGTACGACCATTCGCAGACCGTTCAAAACGGACGCCCCCGTCAAGGAGGGACCGCGCTCAAACAAGGAAATCCGGGTGCCCCGGGTTCAGCTTATCGATGCCGAAGGCCAGAATATCGGTGCCATCCCGATCGACCAGGCGCTCCGCATGGCGGAAGAGGCCGGTCTTGATCTGGTAGAGATCGCACCGAACTCCGAGCCGCCGGTGTGCAAGATCCTCGATCTCGGCAAGCTGAAATACGCCAACCAGAAGAAGGCGGCCGAAGCGCGCAAGAAGCAGAAGATCGTCGAGATCAAGGAGATCAAGATGCGTCCCAACATCGACACGCATGATTATGAAGTGAAGATGCGGGCGATGAATCGCTTCTTCGAAGAGGGCGACAAGGTCAAGGTGACCCTGAAGTTCCGCGGTCGCGAAATGGCGCACCAGGAACTCGGCATGAAGCTCCTGCTTCAGGTCAAGGATGACACCCAGACGATCGCCAAGGTGGAGGCCGAGCCGAAGCTCGAAGGCCGCCAGATGATGATGGTCCTCGCTCCGCGTTGACCGAGGTGTCCGGGCGCAATGTCCGGAAACTGGATCAGGTAGGAAGCCGCCCGAAGGGCGGCTTTTTGCGTTTGAGGGTCCTTGCCATCAGCGCCGATATCGCCGATGCCTATGGCGCGAAGTTGATCCTCGGGCAGTCGCCGCTCGGCGGACTGGAGGCGGTGCTCGCCTTCGAAACGGCCGGCCGGCGCAAGCGTCGGCGCGATCCGGTTTGACGTTGTATGTCGCTTCTATGACGCTTCGTCGATTCCGCAGTTGCGCTTTCGGGGAGGTCCGGGTATAAGCGCCCGTCCGAACGGTCCGGCAGGGCATGCCGTGGCCGTTCTTAACGCTGGAAATGGACCTCGTCTGTCCGTTTCGAATTCTTAAGAAAAATGGAGTAGCAAAATGCCCAAGATGAAGACGAAATCGTCTGCCAAGAAGCGGTTCAAGATCACCGCTACCGGCAAGGTTCGTGCAGCAGCTGCTGGCAAGCGCCACGGCATGATCAAGCGTTCCAACAAGTTCATCCGCGACGCACGTGGAACCATGGTTCTCGCGGAGCCCGATGGCAAGAAGGTCATCAAGAACTACCTGCCCAACGGTCTCTAAGACTTTCAGGCATTTTGGACACGTTAAGGAGATCATGACATGGCACGTGTAAAACGCGGCGTAACCGCTCACGCCAAGCACAAGAAGACACTCAAGGCAGCCAAGGGCTTCTACGGCCGCCGCAAGAACACCATCCGCGCTGCAAAGGCTGCGGTTGATCGTTCGAAGCAGTTCGCTTACCGCGACCGCAAGGTCAACAAGCGCAACTTCCGCGCTCTCTGGATCCAGCGCATCAACGCTGCCGTCCGCGAATTCGGCCTGACCTACGGCCGCTTCATCGACGGCCTGAACAAGGCTGGCATCGAAGTCGACCGCAAGGTTCTGTCCGACATGGCTATCCATGAGCCGGCAGCATTCGGCGCCCTCGTCGAAGCTTCCAAGAAGGCACTTGCCTACCTCAAGGAAGCCGGTACGACCAACGAGTTTGAAAGCGCTGTTCGTTAAGCCAGCGTTTTCCCAAAACCGTTCTTGATTTTTGTTGGGAAACCCGCGCTGGCAGGGCTAGCGCGGGTTTTTCTTATTTGGCGGGACGAAAGTGTACGACGATCGAAAGGGGCCGCTTGCGGTTCGCGAGCTTGACGACGAGGACATGGCGGCTCTGCTGGCAGCACTTGCCGGCGGATCATCCCGTGTCGAACGACGCCAGCCTAGGGATCGTATGGTCTGGATCAAGCGTGACCGGCGCGTTGGCCCGCGTCTCGGACTGCTCTTCCTGCAGATCGCAAGCCGCGCGCTGAAGCCAGAAACGCCGGACCGGGCTTTTGCCGCCTGGAAGCTTGCGGCGCCAGCGGAAGCCGCCGTCGCTCCCTCAGAGATCAAACCGCTCTTTACGCGATTGTTGCCGCTGGCGCGCTTCTTCCTGCGCATCCAGAACGGTCATGACCCCGTGCGCCTCGTGGCGGCGACGGACTCACTGGCGACGCAATCACAATCCTGAAGACAACAACCGATATAGACCGAACCCATTCCCGCATCGAGGCAGGACAGAATGAGCGAACTGGAAACACTGGAACGGACACTGCTGGCGGACATCGATGCCGCCGGCGACGAAGGATCGATCGAGGCGGTGCGCGTCGGCGCGCTCGGCAAGAAGGGCTCGATCTCCGAGCTACTGAAGACGCTCGGCACGATGACGCCGGAAGAGCGCCAGACCCGTGGCGCCCAGATCAACGCGCTGAAGACCACGGTTGCAGAAGCGATCACCGCCCGCAAGTCGGCGTTGAAGGACCAGGCGATCGCCGAGCGTCTGGCCCGCGAAACCGTCGATATCAGCCTGCCGGTGCGCTCGTCCCCGGCCGAACGTGGCCGTATCCATCCGATCAGCCAGATCGTCGACGAGATCACCGCGATCTTCGGCGACATGGGTTTCTCGATCGCCGAAGGTCCTGACATCGAGACCGACTACTACAACTTCACGGCGCTGAACTTCCCGGAAGGCCACCCGGCCCGCGAGATGCACGACACCTTCTTCTTCAATGAAGATGACAAGGGCGAGCGCAAGGTGCTGCGCACGCATACCTCGCCGGTGCAGATACGCACGATGGAGGCGCAGGACCCGCCGATCCGCATCATCATCCCCGGCAAGACCTATCGCCAGGATTCCGACGCCACCCACTCGCCGATGTTCCATCAGGTCGAGGGCCTGGTCGTCGACAAGTCCGCGAACGTCGCCAACATGCGCTGGGTGCTGGAAGAATTCTGCAAGGCCTTCTTCGAGGTCGATCAGGTCACGATGCGTTTCCGCCCGTCGTTCTTCCCGTTCACCGAACCGTCCTTCGAGGTCGACATCCAGTGCGACCGCTCCGGCCCGATCGTCAAGTTCGGCGAGGGCACCGACTGGATGGAGATCCTCGGCTGCGGCATGGTCCACCCGAACGTGCTCAGATCCGGCGGGCTCGATCCGGACGAGTATCAGGGCTTTGCCTGGGGCATGGGTCTCGACCGCATCGCCATGCTGAAATACGGCATGCCGGACCTGCGTGACTTCTTCAACGCCGATGTCCGCTGGATGAACCATTACGGCTTCCGCCCGCTCGACATGCCGACATTGTTCGGCGGCCTCTCGGCCTGATCGCGCTGAAAATTGGAGCATTTCCAGGAAAAGTGCGAAGCGGTTTTCCGCCAGGAAATGTGTAAAAACAAAGGGATAGAGTGTTTCTGCAACCCGGTTTAAGCCGGAAACGCTCGAGGACACAGGTGAAATCATGAAATTCACGCTTTCCTGGCTCAAGGACCACCTTGATACCGACGCTTCGCTGGACGAGATCTGTGCGCGCTTGACGATGATCGGGCTTGAAGTCGAGGATGTCGACGACAAGGCCGCCTTCAAGCCGTTCGTCATCGCCAAGGTCGTTTCCGCCGAGCAGCATCCGAATGCCGACAAGCTTCGGGTCCTGATGGTCGATACCGGCACAGGCGCACCGGTTCAGGTCGTCTGCGGCGCGCCGAACGCCCGCGCCGGCCTCGTCGGCGCCTTCGCCGCATCGGGCACCTACGTGCCGGGCATCGACGTCACGCTCTCCGTCGGCAACATTCGCGGCGTCGAAAGCCACGGCATGATGTGTTCGGAAAAGGAACTCGAGATCTCCGACGACCACAACGGCATCATCGACCTGCCGGATGATGCGCCTGTTGGCACGAGCTATGCGGCCTATGCCAGCCTCGACGATCCGATGATCGAGATCAACCTGACGCCGAACCGCCCGGATTGCACCAGCGTTTACGGCATCGCCCGCGACCTCGCAGCCTCTGGCCTCGGTACGCTGAAGGCCCGCGCGGCACCCGCCTTTGCGGTCGAAGGCGAGACCCCGGTCAAGCTGACGATCGACCTTGGCGAAGATCGTCACCTTTGCCCAGGCTTCGGCCTGCGGCTCGTGCGCGGCGTCAAGAACGGCCCGTCGCCGAAATGGATGCAGCAGCGGCTGCTGTCGATCGGTCTTCGTCCGATTAACGCGCTGGTCGACATCACCAACTACATGACCTTCGACCAGGGCCGGCCGATGCACGTCTTCGACGCGGCCAAGGTTACGGGCAACCTGACTGTGCGCCGCGCCAAGGAAGGCGAAACCGTGCTTGCGCTCGACCAGCGCGAATACAAGCTCGGCCCGAACAACGTCGTCATATCAGACGAAAAGGCCATCGAGTCGATCGGCGGTATCATGGGCGGCGAACACTCCGGCTGCGATGAGAACACCACAGACGTGCTGATCGAATCGGCGCTCTGGGACCCGATGAACATCGCCAAGTCCGGCCGCACGCTCGGTATCATCACCGACGCGCGCTACCGCTTCGAGCGTGGTGTCGATCCGGAATACATGGTGCCCGGTCTCGAGCGCACCACCGAACTGGTCCTCGAGCTTTGCGGCGGCAAGCCGGCCAAGGCAGAAGTCGTCGGCTATGCCGGCTATAGCCCGAAGATCGTCGATTTCCCGATGTCCGAGGTCAAGCGCCTGACGGGGCTCGAGGTTTCCTCGGAAGAGAGCGTCACGATCCTGAAGAAGCTTGGCTTCGGCGTCCAGGGCTCGGGCGAGCGCGTCAACGTTTCGGTGCCGTCCTGGCGCCCGGATGTCGACGGCAAGGCCGATCTCGTCGAAGAGGTCATGCGCATCCACGGCGTCGACAACATTGTTGCAGCACCCTTGCCGAGCCATGGCACCGTCAATGGCAAGATCCTGACGACGCTGCAGATCCGCACCCGCCTTGCCAAGCGCGCGTTGGCGAGCCGCGGCATGCTGGAGGCCGTCACCTGGTCGTTCATTTCCGAAGACCAGGCGAAGCTCTTCGGCGGCGGTCAGCCGGCGCTGAAGCTTGCCAACCCGATCGCGGCCGATATGTCGGACATGCGCCCGTCGCTGTTGCCGGGTCTCCTGTCGGCGGCACAGCGCAATGCCGACAAGGGCTTTGGCGACGTTGCGCTCTTCGAAGTCTCCGGCACCTATGAAGGCGATGGCCCGGATCAGCAGCGCCGCGTTGCCGGTGGCGTACGCCGTGGCACCGCATCGCTCAACGGCGCCGGTCGTCTCTGGTCGAATGCTGCCAAGGGCGGCGGCAAGCCGGTCGACGTCTTCGACGCCAAGGCCGATGCGATCGCGGTCTTGGAAGCCTGCGGCGTGCCGATGGGCAATGTCCAGTTCGAAGCCGGCGGTCCCGCCTGGTATCATCCCGGCCGTTCCGGCACGATCAAGCTCGGTCCGAAGATCGTGCTTGGCTCCTTCGGTGAATTCCACCCGAAGACGCTTGAGGCGCTCGATGTCTCCGGTGCACTCTGCGGCTTCGAAATCTATGTCGACGCCATGCCGGAACCGAAGAAGAAGGCGACCCGCACCAAGCCGGCACTTGATCTTTCGCCGTTCCAGGCGGTCAAGCGCGACTTCGCCTTCGTCGTCGACAAGGGCGTCGAGGCAGGTGCCATCCTGCGTGCAGCCTCCGGCGCCGACCGCAAGCTGGTGACCGGCGTCAGCGTCTTCGACGTGTTCGAGGGAGCGTCCCTTGGCGAAGGCAAGAAGTCGATCGCCATCGAAGTGACGATCCAGCCGGTCGAGCGCACGCTGACCGACGAGGACTTCGAGGCTTTGACGGCCAAGATCGTCGCCAACGTCACCAAGACGACAGGCGGCGTGTTGCGCGCCTGAAGGCCGTTCGGTTTATAACCATGGCAAAGGCCGCTGCTTGCAGCGGCCTTTGCCATGCGGCTAACCAATGCGTTGCATCAGCTCGATCCGGTTGCCGAAGGGATCGCTGACGTAACACCTGGCATATCCGGCAAGTGGCGCGTCACGCGTGATCGACACGCCGGAGGCTTCGAGTCGCAAAAGGAGCAGGGCAAGGTCGTCGACAAGGAAGGCGGGATGAGCCTTGCGCGCAGGCGAGAAAGCCGGGTCGATACCGAGGTGAATTCTTGCCTCTCCTCGCTCGAACCAACAGCCACCACGTCCGGCAAGGTTCAATGGTTTCTGCACCTCGGTTAGGCCGAGCAGCCCTTCATAGAAACCCCGTGCTACATCCTCCATCCCGGCAGGCATGGCCAGCTGGACATGGTCGAGCGCCATGATTTGACCTATGGCCTCGAGGCTCCCGCTTGATCCCGCCATCAGGCGTGAAGGTGGTAGATCTTGTTGACGATCACCCAGCGCCCGTCGATCTTGACCAGCGACAGATAATCGGAAAAGCGTTCGCCGGCGAAGCTGTCGATCACCTTCACCGTTGCCGCATCGCCGGTAATGTCGGTCATCTCCACATCCATCTCCGGCTGGCTCCCGGGCGGCGCGGCCCCCTGGTCCAGAACCGCCTTGATGAAGCCGTCGCGCGTCATCCATTCGAGCGCGCCTCTGTAGTTGCCGATGATCGCCGCGTCTGGGTGAAACGCCTTGCGCAACGCACCTTCGTTGGCAAAGGCCATGCCGTCCACATAGAGATGCACCACCGCGCTGATCGCCTGCTCGTCGGACATTCCCGATCCTCCGAAATTGTTGGTCACGACAGGAAAGGTAGTGCATCCGGCTGAAAATTCGATGGGTGAATGCCCCGCCTCGGCAAGGAGGCGGGGCATGCGCGTTCAACGATTGGTGAGCGCCAGCGATGCTTCCGTATAGCGCTTGCCAGCAACGAGCGCCGGCGACAGCGCATCGCCGAGCCGGGCAAGTTCGTCAGCGCTCAGCACGATATCGGCCGCGGCCGCATTCTGCTCCAGGTGGTGGAGCTTGCGCGCGCCGGGGATGGGCACGATGAAGTCGCCCTGATTGATCACCCAGGCGAGCGCCAGCTGGGCGGCGGTTACGCCTTTTTCGCGCGCGAGCGCTTCCAGCGTTTCGACAAGGGCGGCGTTGGCGCCGAGGTTTTCCGCCTGGAAGCGCGGCAACGAGCGACGGAAATCGTCCGCTGCAAGATCGTCAGCCTTGCGGATCGTGCCCGTCAGCATGCCGCGCCCAAGCGGGCTATAGGGCACGAAGCCGATGCCGAGGTCGCGGCAGGTCGCCAGCACGTCCTCTTCCGGGTCTCGCGACCAAAGCGAATATTCGCTCTGGACCGCCGCGATCGGATGCACCTTGTGGGCACGTCGGATCGTTTCGGAACTTGCCTCGGAAAGCCCGAGCGTGCGCACCTTGCCCTGGCGCACCAGATCGGCCATGGCGCCGACGGTTTCCTCGATCGGAACCCCGGGATCGACGCGGTGCTGGTAGTAGAGGTCGATCACATCGATCCCAAGCCTCTTCAGCGAGGCGTCAGCCACGGCCCTTGCGTTTTCCGGTCGACCGTCGATGCCTTTGATCGCCTCGGCCGCTGGTTTGCCGGGCTCTATGCGGAAGCCGAATTTAGTCGCGATCGTGACCTTGTCGCGTAGCGGCTTCAACGCCCGGCCGACAAGCTTTTCATTCTCGTAAGGGCCATAGACTTCGGCCGTGTCGAAGAAGGTGACGCCGAGGTCGACGGCGCGCTGCAGCGTGCGGATCGATTCCGCCTCGTCGGCGCCGCCATAGGCAAAGCTCATGCCCATGCAGCCAAGACCAATGGCGGAGACGGTCAGTTCATTCCCGAGTTTGCGGGTCTTCATGTCATGTCCTTTCGGGGTAGGGGCGACCATGCAGGCGCGCCAAGGTGGCCCGCGAACGCATCGAAACGCCCGGTATTCGTCGGCGCTTGGCCAGTCGGCTCCAAGCGGCGTCCTGCATGCCGCTCTTCCCGGTGCCGTCTGGCTACGACGATGATCAAAGGATAGGGCCGCAGCATGCGGTTGAAAATCTCTGTCAACTCTCACGGGCTGTTCTATTATTTAGATCAATGAACAGGACCCAGCTTTCCCAACTCGCCGTCCTTGCCGCGGTTGCCGCCCATGGCAGCTTCCGTGGTGCCGCCCGCGAGCTTGCCATCGCACCATCGGCCGTCAGCCACGCGGTCGGCAGCCTTGAAGCGAGCCTTGGTGTGCGGCTTTTATCGCGCACCACCCGCAGCGTCGCGCCGACCGAGGAGGGGCGGCGCCTCCTTGAACGACTGGCACCGGCGCTCGACGAGATCGCCCACGCGCTGGAGGCTGCCACGGACACGCGCGACCGTCCGGCCGGCAATCTGCGCATCACGGCGCCGCGATTTGCCGCCGATCTTATCCTGGCGCCCCGGCTTGGTGCCTTTCTCAACCGCTACCCGGAGATCGTGCTGGAAATCGCCAACGAGGATGGTTTCACCGACATCGTCGAACAAGGCTACGACGCCGGCATCCGACTCGGCGAAAGCCTCGAAGCCGATATGATCGCCGTCAAGGTCGGGCCGGAGCTGGAAAGTGCGGTTGTTGCATCGCCCGATTATTTCGAGCGTTTCGGCCGCCCCTTTCATCCGAGCGATCTCGCCGGCCACCGCTGCATCCGGCGACGCTTTTCCAATGGCACGCTCTATCGCTGGGAGTTCGAGAGGCACGGCGAGGAATTGACGGTTTCCGTCGAGGGGCCGTTAATCCTTGGGGAAGACCGGCCGATTATCAAGGCGGCGATGGGTGGAGCAGGGCTTGCCTATCTCTTCCTCTCGCGGGTGGAAACGCCAATCGCCGAAGGGCGGTTGATCCGCGTGCTCGAGGATTGGTGCGCGCCCTATGCCGGCCCGTTTCTCTACTATCCGAGCCGGCGCCAGATGCGCCCGGCCCTTCGCGCCTTCATCGATTTCTTCAAGCATGCGAGCTAGGCCGGTTGATGGCCCTCATCAACGGCTATCGGCGTTTGCATCGGACTTGCAATCGCCGGTCGGCCGGGCAAAGTCGCGCTCACGCGGTGTGTCACGAGGGGAAGCGCAGTGAAGAAACCGCATTGGAAGATCTCGGGCGCGTGCGGCTGTCGAAAAACTTCTTCTTGCGCGAGTTCCTGCATTCGGAGATCGCCGATTTTCATCGTATCCCGAATATACCCGATGATCCCGAGCTGGCGATCGAGGCCGGGCGGCGGTTGTGCGAGGAGCTACTGGAACCGCTGGAAGCGACCTTCGGCCGTTTGACCATTCGCTCCGGATACCGAAACCGCGCGGTCAACGGTTTTGGCAATGCCCGCGGTCTCAACTGCTCGAGCAATGCGGCGTCGGCGGCCGATCACATCTGGGACATGCGCGATGCGGACGGCTGCATCGGCGCATCCGCCTGCATCGTCATTCCCTGGGTCTGGGACCGTCGCCACGAGCTCGGCGGCTGGCAGTCGATCGCCTGGTGGATCCACGACCATCTGCCCTATTCATCGCTCTGTTTCTTTCCGAAACTCTGGGCGTTCAATATCCAATGGCACGAGCGGCCGGCGCGCCGGATCCGAAGCTTCGCCGAGCCGCGCGGGATGCTGACCAAGCCCGGCATGGCGAACCAGCACGGCAGCCATCATGCGTTCTACGCACTCTTGCCCGAGCCGGTGAACGTGCCGAAAGTCAACTTGTAGCGCACGTGGTCGTCGGTTGCCGAGTAGCGGTCGTAGAGACGGCGCGCCACGGCATTGTCGCGTTCGGTATACCAATAGAGCCGGTCCCAGTCCGACGCCTGGCAGAGCGCGATCAGGTCGTCGATCATGGCGCGGGCGACGCCTTGGCCGCGCGCTGATGGATCAACGTAGAGATCCTCGATGTAGCAGATGGGGTGTCGGAAGAAGGTCGCGAGCTGTTCCTGGCAGATCACGAAACCGACCGGTTCGCCATCGAGGATCGCCAGCCGGGCAAAGAGCGGTGCAGCGGGATCGATGAGGCGGCTCCAGGTCAGACTGACGATGTCCTCCGCCAGCTCAATGCCGGAAAAGGCGACATAGCCGGCCCACAGGCGGCGCCAATGCGTTTCGTCGCTGGCGGTCGCCGCCCGTATGCTCAATGCCATCGTCCTTGCCTTGCTCCTGCTATTCGCTGACGTCGTTGAGCTGTCGAATTGCCTCGTCGCTCAAGGTCAGCTGGGTCGAACGGATGAGGCTCGTCAACTGGTCGAGATTGGTGGCGCTGGCGATGGGAGCGGTGATGCCCTTGCGGTTTCGCACCCAAGCGAGCGCAATCTCGGCCTGCGTTGCTCCGGTCTCTTCAGCGATTTCGTCGAGCACGCCGAGGATGCGCATGCCGCGGCCGTCGAGATATTTTTCGACGCCCGAGCCGCGCGCCGACCCTTCAAGGTCCTTGTGCGTGCGGTATTTGCCCGAGAGGAAGCCGCGCGCCAGGCCGAAATAACTGATGACGCCGATCTCTTCGCTGACGCAAAGATCGCGCAACGGCCCGTCGAAACTGTCGCGATCGTAGAGATTGTATTCCGGCTGCAGCACCGCATAGCGCGGCAGGCCGCCATTGGCGCTGACATCGAGCGCTTCGCGCAGCTGCAGCGAGTTCAGGTTCGAGGCGCCGACGGCGCGCACCTTGCCCTCAGACAAAAGCTGGTCATAGGCGGCAAGTGTTTCTTCGTAAGGCGTTTCGGGGTCTGGCCAGTGCGAGAGGTAAAGGTCGATATAATCAGTCTGCAGCCGCTTCAGTGAATCCTCGACCGCCTGCAGGACCCAGCGGCGTGACAGGCCCTTGCGGTCCGGCCCAAGCTCGGAACCGACCTTGGTAACGATCACAGCCTTGTCGCGGCTGTGGCCGGACTGTTTCAGCCATTTGCCGATGATCGTCTCGGATTCGCCGCCCTGGTTTCCTGGTGCCCAGGACGAGTAGACGTCAGCGGTGTCGATGGCATTAAGGCCGGCATCGAAGAAGGCGTCGAGCAGGGCGAAGGACGTCTTTTCGTCAGCTGTCCAGCCGAAGACATTGCCGCCGAAGACAAGCGGCGCGATTGAAAGGTTAGTGCGGCCAAGTCTGCGTTTTTCCATGGTTTCGCTCCATTGGACTGGATGAAAGCAAGTGCGCGATCGGGAGGATGCCGGCACGAACATAAGGCAAGCGAACAAAGCTTGTCACCTGCCGCCGGTCTTTTTTATCGGTCGTCGCCGCTTGATAGGTACGCACCTCGCCGCTACGGCGCCGCGCGTCATATGACGCGCTAAAGGCGCTGTAACGCTTTAAACTGCTGCATGATTTTCTCCTTAAATCGATTCCGGTTTAAGGAATCATGCAGTAGTCTCAGCCGCCAAATCAGGGAGCCCCGCTATGTTTCGTTTCGGAATTCTGTCCACGGCCAAGATCGGCCGCGATCTCGTCGTGCCCGCCATTCAGGACGCCGAGAACTGCGTCGTTTCGGCAGTCGCCAGCCGCGACCTCGCAAAGGCGCGCGCCATGGCCGACCGCTTTTCCGCGCCGCACGCCTTCGGATCCTATGAGGAGATGCTCGCCTCCGACACGATCGATGCGGTCTATATCCCGCTGCCGACCTCGCAGCACGTGGAGTGGACGATCAAGGCTGCCAATGCCGGCAAACATGTGCTCTGCGAAAAGCCGATTGCGCTGCGGGCATCCGAGATCGATGCATTGATCGCGGCGCGCGATCGCAACAAGGTGCTGATCGCCGAAGCCTTCATGGTCACCTACAGCCCCGTCTGGCGCAAGGCCCGCTCGCTGCTTGCCGAAGGGGCTATCGGCCGACTTCGACACGTGCAGGGTGCCTTCACCTATTTCAACCGCGACCCCGGCAACATGCGCAACATTCCGGCACTCGGTGGCGGCGGCCTGCCGGATATCGGCGTCTACCCGACGATCACCACGCGCTTCGTGACGGCCAAGGAGCCGGTGCGCGTGCAGGCAAGCACTGATCGCGACCCGGAATTCGGCACCGACATCTATTCGAGCGTGCGCGCCGACTTCGGTGATTTCGAACTGAGCTTCTATATCTCCACGCAGCTTGCCGCCCGCCAGGTCATGGTCTTCCACGGCGACAAGGGTTTCATCGAGGTGAAATCGCCGTTCAATGCCGACCGCTACGGGCGCGAGGAAGTGGAGCTCACCAACCAGAACCACGCCCAGTCGCAGCTCTTCCGCTTCCAGGATGCACGCCAGTACAAGCTGCAGGCGGAAGCGTTTGCGCGCGCTGCAAAGGGCGAAGCCGAGGAAGTGGTCACGCTCGAAAACTCGCGGCTCAACCAGAAGCTCATCGATGCGATCTACCGCGCCAGCGACAAGGACGGCTGGGAAAAGATCTGAGCCGGCTAATGAAAGAAAAAGCCCGCCGGCGCGAGCCGGCGGGCATTTCTCGTTGTTGTCGGATCAGGCCAGCGCCGCGCGCTCCCTGGCGAAGCCCTTCACCTTGAAGAACAGGAAGTCGCCGACGCCGATCAGGCCGACGATCAAGAACCCGACGCCGATGGGCGTCAGCGAGTTATAGGCGGTTGCAAGCAGTGCAAGGCTTGCGATCTGCCACAGGACGTCGCCGCCGATACTGACGCGGGCGGCAGCCGAAACCGGCCCACCGTTGCGGGCGGCCGAGAGATGGAAAATCCCCCAGGCCAGAAGCCCGACGCCAAGCAGCTTTATCATCAGCGGGGTGGCGACAGGGCTGATGAGAGCGGCGAGCGGGGCCGCACCGAGGATGAGGACCGCGCCGGTGAGGAGCGAAAATGCGCCATCGGCGAGGAAGGTCTTGTTGAGCAGGCTGCGGTTGGAAAGGTTCAACATTTTCGGCTCCATTCGTTTGTCGATATCCGGATGTTGCCGCCTCCCGGTCATGAAACCAATTACCTCGCAGGTAGTGGATTTTGCGCAGCGCCTGCGCCAATCTGCCGGCACAACGGAGATCGGCATCGATGGAATTCGGCAATCACCTGAAGGAATGGCGTGGGCACCGCCGCATGAGCCAGCTTGACCTGGCGGTGGCTGCCGGCATCTCGACGCGGCACCTTTCCTTCCTCGAAACCGGCCGATCGAAGCCATCGGAAGGCATGATCCTGCGTCTGGCCTCGGTGCTCGACATTCCTGCGCGCGACCAGGGCACGCTGTTTTCAGCCGCCGGATATCGTCCGCGCATGACGACGCGCCCTGCGTCGGGGCTCGATGCCATGCCCGCCGCCGTGGCCAATGCCATCCGGCTCATCCTTGCTCGCCACGATCCCTATCCGGGCCTGGTACTCGATCATGAATACACGCTCCTGATCGTCAATCCGGCGCTGGCGGCGCTCGCCGTTTCGGCCGACGTGCCTTTCAAT
The DNA here is from genome assembly GCF_001976035.1 of Ensifer sp. 1H6. NCBI lineage: Bacteria > Pseudomonadati > Pseudomonadota > Alphaproteobacteria > Hyphomicrobiales > Rhizobiaceae > Ensifer > Ensifer sp. 1H6. Next base: position 28,756 of record NZ_MOAI01000006.1, read on the forward strand.
CCCGGCCAGAACTTTCTCGATGCTTTTCTCTCGTCGGAAAATGTCCGCGCCCTCGTCGTCAATTGGGAGGCTGCGGCCGCCGATCTGGTCCAGCGCGTTCGCACCGAAGCCTGGCTGCAGGGGCCGAGGAGTCGCCTTGGCAAGAGGCTGGAGAAACTGGCGGCCGATCCCGCCGTCAAGCGCGCGGTCGAAAACTATCCGGATACCGACCGGCTACCGGTTCTGCCTGTCGAGTTGCGCGTCGGGCCGGTTACGTTGAGCTTCATCACCACGCTGCAGACCTTCGGCTCGACCCAGGACGCCCTAGTGGAAGGTGTGCTGATCGAATCCTTCTTCCCGGCCAACGAGGAAACCAGAACCTTCTTCGAACGCAAGGGATGACGTGTCAGCCGTTATGCACGCCAGCGACGATGGCGCCGCACAGCGTCAGTGCAATGCCCATGTTGTAGCCGCCGATCGCTGCTGCAACCTGCACCCAGTCACCACCTGCACCCGCCAGGATGGAAAGCACGCCGGCAACGAACAGGCATGTCCGTGGCGAACGGAGGCCTGCGACAAGCATGCCGAGCATGACGGTGGCGATAATGATCATGAAACCCACATTGCTGGCATCGCCGTCAGGAGTTGATGATGATCATGCCGCCGATGATCAGCACCGCGCCACCGACATAGCGCAGCGTCAAGGCTTCGCCGAGGAAGACGGCGGCAAGCAGCGGCACGATGCAAAAGGTCAGGGCCATGAACGAGTAGGCGATGGTCAGCGGTACCGACCTGATGGTGAAGATCCAGATGATCGTGCCGAAGCCGTAGACGATCAGGGCCGTCAGCAGCGTCGGACTGAAGATGAGCGCCAGCAGGCCCTGTGCGTCAGGGCTTCCCGTCTTGGCGCTCGTCAGCTTGAAAAGGATCTGGCCGGCCGAGATCAAAACCGGCGTGAAGAACAGTCCAAACCAAACGGCCGGGGCGAGATTGAGATTCATCGCAGGGCACCTCGCATCGGCTACAGCGCCGCGCGTCTCATTAGACGCGCAAAGGTCGCTGTAGCACTTTGAATTGCTGCATGTTTTTATCCTTAAATCGAATAGGATTTAAGGAAACATGCAGTAGGCCTTGTCTTCGCAATAGAAAATATCGCGACCGATATCGATGCACGCGTGTTGCGCTGGGACAGGATGCATCGCCCGCAGGAAGGAGTGCGTATAGGGGAAGAAATTGAAATGCGGATTGAAGGTGTAGCGATATTCGCGTTCGCGCGGAACGACGATGATCAGCCGCTGCCGGGTGATACGGCGCAGTTCGGCAATCGCCTTGCGATAGTCGAGGATATGCTCGATGACGTGGGTGCAGACGACGGTATCGAATTCGCCATCCGCGAAGGGAAGCTCTTCGATCATCGCCGCGAAGTATTCCACGCCCTCGATTGTGGCCGCGTCATCGACGGCGAAGTCGACGCCGGTCAAGCGCCGCAGATCGGGGTTCGCGCCTCGGATGTGCTTCAGCAGCACGCCGGTGCCGCAACCGACATCGCAGACGGATTTGCCGCGTACTTCGGCCGCAATCTTGCGAACACAGGCTTCGGAATTGTCGGTTCCTTCGTGAACGCGTGGATGCTGCTTGTAGAGCTGCTCGTATTCTAAGGCCGTCAGGAAGGGGGCACGTTCGCGAAAACGGGCGAGGTGGCCGATATGCTCGCCCCAGGCGAGGCTCGCCATGCCCTTGAACAGGCGTGAGTCCCTGACGAACGGCGGCAATATGTCTTCGATGACAAAGCGTATGCGGTTGGTGGTTTCGCGGTTCATCGACAGGGGTTCCATATATCTCGTGAGCTTAGGCCGCGTCCGGTCCGCGCCGGTGGGCACGGAGCTGCGGGACCGCCGGCTTTTCGACGACAGCCTCTCGCGCTGCGCGCCGGCCGGTCGCCATGTAATGCAGCCGCAACTGCTCGGTGCGGGCCCGCGATACGGAGTCCAGGATCAGGCCGGCGGTGAACATCGTGATCGATATCAGCAGCAGCACCATCGAAAGCACCCAGGTCGGCATGCGGGGAACCAGCCCCGTGCCGAAATATTCGATCAGCACCGGCGTCATGAAAATCAGGCTCGTTGTCATGAAAGCGAGGCTGATCAGACCAAAGAAGGCGAAGGGTCGCGTTTCCTTCATCAGCATTGCGAACATCCAGAGGATCTTGGCGCCGTCGCGGTAAGTTGAGAGCTTGGAATGCGAGCCTTCGGGGCGTCTGCCATAATCCAGCTCCAGTTCGCTGACCGGCAGCTTCAACCGCGAGGCATGCACCGACATCTCGGTCTCGATCTCGAAGCCGGCGGATATCGCCGGAAAACTCTTCACGAACCGTCGCGAGAAGACGCGATAGCCGGAAAAGATGTCACTGAAATCCGTACCGAAGATCGACCGGTAGAGGTAGTTGAAGAGCTTGTTGCCGAGCGCGTGACCCTGCCTGCCTGCATCTTCGCGAATATTGCGCCGCGTCCCCACGACCATGTCCGACTGTTCGGTAATCAGCGTGCGGATCAGGTCCTCGGCGTCAGCCGGTGAGTAGGTGCCGTCGCCATCTGCCATCACGTAGATATCCGCGTCGATGTCGGCGAACATCCGCCGGACCACGTGTCCTTTGCCTTGCCGTCTTTCGCGAACGACGGTGGCGCCGGCGAGCATTGCCTGCAAGGCGGTTCCGTCCGTCGAGTTGTTGTCGAAGACGTGAATGCTGGCCGTCGGCAATGCGGCTCTGAAGTCGCGCACGACGCCGCCGATGGTCGAAGCTTCGTTGTAGCAGGGCAGAAGGACAGCAATGCTTAAGGGTTCAAACATCGGCGCAGCTCGATTTGAAAGTGTCAGCGCATGATAGGTGTCGCCGGTTAACAACACGCCAAAGTGCACATGCGCGTCAGCGCCTTTGTCTTCGGGAGCCCGGTACAACTTTACGGTTTTTTGATCCCGCCCGATTAGGGTCCTGGGAGGATAGGGGCGTAAGAAGATGCTGGACAGAATTGCGAGACGTCAGGACCCGGCGGCAGTGACCGCAAAAATGCGCTTCTGGTCGAGCTTGCCTTGGATGGTCCTGTTCTATGGCGCGCCCGTCGTCTTGTTTTTGGCCGTCCGTTTCCTCCGCGCATCGGATTATGTGGGCCGCGACAATGATGACGCCATGCGGCTGGTTCAGGTTCGAGACCTGCTCAACGGTCAAGGCTGGTTCGACCTGGTCCAGCTTCGTCTCGGTCTGGATGGCGGCACGCAGATGCATTGGTCGCGGCTGATCGACCTGCCGATAGCCGGGCTCATTTCCTTGCTCAGTCCGCTCTTCGGTGCCGACAGAGCCGAAGTGCTGGCGCTTGCGATCTGGCCGATCTTCCTCGCCATTCCATTGCTGGTGTTCATGGGGCTCGCCGGCCGTCGTATTGGCGGAACGCAATGCATGCATTTCTGCCTCGGTCTGACGGCGATCTTTGTGGTGACCAGCAATCGGTTTATGGGTGGCGCCATCGATCACCACAACGTCCAGCTGGTCCTGGCTGCAGTGATGGCCGCGATGCTGGTCGACATGCGCCATCGTGTGCGCAACTACGTGATTGCCGGCGCGGCGGCGGCGCTGGCGATTGCCATCGGCGCCGAGACGACGCCGCTTGTGGCGGTCGTTTGTGCCATTGTCGCGTTGCAATGGGCGCTCCTCGGGCGGGACGTTGCTGGTGCGACCATCGCTTTCGGCATCTCACTGGCAGTTACCTTGAGCACTGTGTTCTTCCTCACGGTGCCGCCTCACCTCTATCGCGTGGCAACCTGTGACAACCTGTCGATCGCCTTCTACTCCCTGGCACTTGTCGGCGGTTGTGTGCTGGCTGCGTCTGCGGCATTTGTTAGCGATCGCGGAATATCGGCTCGGTTTGTCGCGCTGGCCGTCAGTGCCTGTTCCGTCCTGGCTGTCGCACTCGTTATTGCGCCCCAATGCCTTGGCAACCCGCTTGCCGATCTTGACCCGCTGTTGATCGAACTTTGGCTCGACCGTGTGACCGAGGCGCAATCCTTCGCGACCGTGCTGGCGCGCCAGCCGGCAAGCGTCGGCGCCTACTATTTCTGTGGGGTCTTTGCATCGCTCGTCTGTGTCTGGCGCATTTGGCAGGGCGATCGGGTCAGACTGCATCTCATCCTCGTCGCCCTTGTTGCTGCCAATCTTGCCATCGCGATGGTCCAGGTGCGAGCGATGGCGTTTTCCAACCTTCTGGCAATCCTGCCGCTCTCGCTGCTGCTCGTGGATATGCGAGCCTGGTCGCAGGGGGGAACCAGGGGCGTGAGCGCATCGCTCGCCTATGTCCTTGTTCTGATTTTTTCGGTGCCCGCAGTCTGGGCAATCGGCGGCGCCTTGGCACGCAACGGCCTTGCCGCTCTGGAGGCGCCGCAGGCGTCCAATACCGAAAACTGCCTGACGCCGGCAGCTCTTTCAGATCTTGAAGGTCTTCCGCCATCGATGATCGTTGGTCCTTCGGATATCGGCGCCTCGATCCTTAGATACACGAGCCACCGTGTCTTGACGGCGCCCTATCATCGCAATGCCGATGGCATGTTTATGGAGCTGAAGATCGGGCTGGCGTCGCCATCTGATGCCAAGGCGATGCTGAGCAAGTTGCACGAACCGATCCTGGCATTTTGCGCCAACGATGTTCAGGCAGACATGATCATCAAGCGGGAACCTCGGGGGCTCTACGGGCAGCTCGCCGCCGGTCGGGTTCCGGAGTTTCTGACGCCGCTGCCTGTTTCCGAGAAATCCAGCATTTTGCTCTACGCGCTGAAGCCATAGCGAGCGGGGACGGCGGAGGAAGAAACCGGTAGAAAGGCGCACGGTTCTGCTGACCTTGGGCCTCTCGTCGGCTACAAATGGGCATGAGCTCCATTTTCGACAACGATTCTCCGAGCAACCTCACCGAATATTCGGTCTCCGAGCTTTCCGGCTCGATCAAGCGTACGGTCGAGCAGGCCTTCGATCAGGTTCGTGTGCGTGGCGAGATCTCGGGCTATCGTGGGCCGCATTCTTCGGGGCACGCCTATTTCGCGCTCAAGGACGATCGGGCGCGCATCGATGCGGTGATCTGGAAGGGCACCTTCTCGCGGCTGCGCTTCCGCCCGGAAGAGGGCATGGAAGTGATCGCCACCGGCAAGGTCACGACCTTCCCCGGTTCGTCGAAATACCAGATCGTCATCGAGACGCTGGAGCCGGCCGGTGCCGGCGCGTTGATGGCGCTTTTGGAAGAGCGCAAGCGCAAGCTTGGCGCCGAAGGCCTGTTCGACGCGACGCGCAAGCGGCCGCTGCCTTTTATGCCAAAGGTGATCGGCGTGGTCACTTCGCCGACCGGGGCCGTCATTCGCGATATCCTCCACCGCATCGCCGACCGGTTCCCCGTCCATGTCGTCGTCTGGCCGGTTAGGGTCCAGGGCGAAGGCTCGGGAGACGAGGTGGCGGCGGCCATCCGTGGCTTCAACGAATGCGAAGCCGGCGGGCCGATCACCCGCCCCGACGTCCTGATCGTCGCGCGCGGTGGCGGCAGCCTGGAAGATCTCTGGGGTTTCAACGACGAGGCGGTCGTGCGCGCGGCGGCAGCGTCCGTCATCCCGCTGATCTCGGCCGTCGGTCACGAGACCGACTGGACGTTGATCGACTATGCTGCCGACCAACGCGCACCGACCCCGACCGGGGCGGCGGAAATGGCCGTGCCGGTCAAGGCCGATCTGGAAGCGGAAGTATCCGGCCTTTCGGCGCGGCTGAAGGCCGGCATGGTCAGGCAGATGGAAAACCGTCGCCAAGTGGTGCGGTCGCTTGCCCGGGCGCTGCCGTCGCTCGATCAGTTGTTGGCGCTGCCGCGTCGACGCTTCGACGAGGCTGCCCTCGGCCTCGGGCGTGGTCTGATGATGAACACAACGAACAAGCGCCGGATGTTCGAGCGCGCTTCGGCGGAGCTGCGGCCGGATCTGGTCAAGGCGCGGCTCGGCGATCGTCGGCAACGGCTAAACGATGCGATGAACCGCGCCGAGCGCGTCGTCGAGCGTCAGGTCCATCGCGGACAGTCGCGTGTCTCGGCGGCGGATGCGTCGCTGCGCGCGCTGCCGTCGCGCCTGCTGGCCCAGATCCACCGCTCGACGGATCGCGTGGCTGGGCTGGTTGCGCGGTCCGACGCGGCAATCCGCACGGACATTCGCCGGTTGACGGGTGTCATCGCCGCACAGGACCGCATCCTGCAATCGCTGTCCTATCGCAATGTCCTGCAGCGCGGTTTTGCGCTGGTGCGCGACGGCGAGGGCGGCCCGGTTCGCCAGGCCGCGGCCGTTGCGCCCGGCATGGCGCTGTCGCTGGAATTTGCCGACGGCAGCGTTTCGGCGATTGCGGGTGAGGGTGGGGAGCCGACAGCCCAGGCGGCCGCCAGGAAGAAGCAGCCGAAAACCGGTGGTTCCGGTGGCGACCCGTCGAAGCAAGGCAGCCTGTTCTAGGCAAGGTTTGCGATCACGGGAGCCCTCATCTTTCCAACGAGGACGGGTTGACTGTGCGGCCTGCATCAATGACGCCTGCTTTTCATTTCCCTGTCACGGAGGCAGCATAACGCCGCGCTCACAGCACTCTGCGGAATGGAAGTCAGATATGGTCGAACGAGCCAAGATTATCTTCATTCACGGCGCTTCCAGCAGTGGAAAATCCACTCTGGCGCGCGCGGTCCAGGCACAAATCGGCGAGCCATTCTGGCACGTCTCGATTGACCATATTCGTGATTCGGGAACGTTGCCGACGGAAAGATTCCGGCGCGGCGACTTCAGGTGGCAGGAATACCGTGCCCGTTTCTTCGAAGGGTTCCACCGCTCCCTGGTCGCCTATGCCTCGGCCGGCAACAATCTCCTGCTGGAACACATTCTCGAGGAGCCCGGTTGGGCGTCTGAGCTGGCGATGATGCTGCAGTCCTTCGATGTCTTCTTCGTCGCGCTCCACTGTGAGCTTCAGGAACTTGTCCGACGGGAAACGCTGCGCGCGGACCGGCCGATCGGCAGCGCTACAGACGATTTCCATCGCATTCACGAGGGGCAGCGCTACGATCTCCAGCTTCATTCAGGGCAAGCCGTTGAAGATAACGCTGCGCAACTGATTTCCGCCTGGGCGTCGCGCCGGTCGCCATCCGTGTTCGAGGAACTGGCCTTGGAAGCGCGCGCCCGGCCCGCCTACTCCTCCGGTCTCTGAGCAAGGGCGAGTTTGGCAAACGCATTTGGAATCGGCCGATTTTCCGGTGACATGCGTTCGTCGCGGGCGGGTCGCGCTACGGCTCAAAAGATCGTCATTGCAATAGATTGATTCTTTGGATCATTTTCTCCGTCGATCGATCTCGATCCCAGGTCTTATGCAGTAGGAACAATGGATGCATATTCTGCTCGTGCTCGCCCATCCGCTGGAAGACAGCTTTGCCGCCAGCGTCGCCCGCGAAGCGCAACGGGCGCTTGTTGCCGGTGGCCATACCGTCGATCTGCTCGATCTCTATCGCGAGGATTTCGATCCGAGGTTGAGCAAGGTAGAGCGCGGCAGCTATTTCACCGACAACTACGATGCCAGCTTAACGGCCGGGTTGATCGCGCGGCTGCAGGCAGCGGACGGGATCGTCCTGGTTTTTCCGCAATGGTGGTTCAATTTTCCGGCGATCCTCAAGGGCTTCTTCGATCGGGTCTTCGTGCCGGGCGTTGCCTTCGACAACGATCCGGCCGGCGGCCGCATCATCCCGCGGCTGAAGAACATCAAGCTCTTCTGGGCGCTGACGACGACGGGATCGCCCTGGTGGGTGGTGCATCTTTATATGGGCAACCCCGTGCGGCGGCTGCTGAAGCGCGGTATTGCCGCCTTCTGCGCCAAGGGCCTCGATTTCCGCATGGTCAGCCTGCACGACATGGATCGGGCCACGGATGAGAAACGTAAGCGTCACCTTGCCCGCGTGCGGCAGCTCGCCGGACGCATCTGATCGTCAGCCCTATTCATAGGTTGCAAGCAGTTTCCGCAGCACCGCATCCAGCGCTTCGCGCTCGTCCGGTGCAAGGCTTGCAACGACCCGGTGCTGGTTGGCGACATGGGCCGTCGCAGCCTCGTCGACGCGTTCCAAGCCTTCCGCCGTCAGCGCTATGATCACGCCGCGGCGGTCGTCCGGATTGTCGAGGCGCTGGACGAGACCCTGCTTTTCCAGCTGGTCGATGCGGTTGGTCATCGTGCCGGAACTGACCATGGTGGTCGCCAGCAGTTCGCCGGGTGAGAGCTGAAAGGGTGATCCGGAGCGCCTGAGCGCCGCAAGCACGTCGAAGCTCGCCGACGTCAATCCGCGCTCGGCGAAGGTCTTTTCGATCTCGCGTCCGATATGGTTACGCAGCCGCGTGAAGCGGCCGAGAAGGCCCATGGCCGAAACGTCCAGGTCTGGTCGTTCGCGTTGCCACTGCGCCAGAATTCTATCGACGTGATCCATCTGAGCCTCCACCGTTCTTCCGAAATGCCTAAGGCGAAGATATCTTGACGTCAAGATAATATCGGTTATAACGGAGATATCTTGATCTAGAGATACTTGAGGTAGAGACATGATCGCCAGCCGCAACGCCGACCTCGCCCTGACCGCCCTGGCGCCTGCCATCTGGGGCAGCACCTATCTGGTCACGACCGAACTGCTGCCGCCGGGCTATCCCTTGACGGTCGCCATGTTGCGCGCCTTGCCGGCGGGGCTCTTGCTCCTGCTGATCGTCCGCCAGCTGCCTTCAGGCATCTGGTGGCCGCGCACGTTCCTGCTCGGCGCCCTCAATTTCTCGTTCTTCTGGGCGATGCTGTTCGTGTCTGCCTACCGGTTGCCCGGCGGCGTCGCCGCCACGGTCGGCGCGATCCAGCCGCTGATCGTCATCCTGTTGTCGCGCGTCTTTCTCGGCTCGCCGATCCGCGCGCTGAGCATCATCGCCGGCCTTGCTGGCATCGTCGGCGTCGGCCTGCTTGTGCTGACACCGGGCGCAACGCTCGATCCACTCGGCGTCGTTGCCGGTCTTGCCGGTGCCGTGTCGATGGCCTTCGGCACGGTTCTGAGCCGCCACTGGGCGCCGCCCGTGCCGCCCTTGACCTTCACCGCCTGGCAGCTTGCCGCCGGCGGAGTGCTGCTGGTGCCGGTCGCTCTCTTCTTTGAGCCGGCCCTGCCGACCCTGACGATGGCGAACTACGCGGGCCTCGCCTATCTCGGCCTGATCGGCGCCGCCTTCACCTATCTGCTCTGGTTCCGGGGGCTGTCGCGCCTCGAGCCCTCGGCCGTAGCGCCGCTCGGCTTCCTAAGTCCTGTCGTCGCGATCCTGCTCGGCTGGGGTGTGCTTGATGAACGTCTGACACCGGTCCAGGCGCTGGGCATTCTCGTCGTGCTAATCAGCGTCTGGCTGAGCCAGCGGGCGCAACTGGCGCCTCGCGTTCGCCCGGCCCGTGCGTGAAGAACAAGGTGCCCCCTTCGCTCACCAATCCAGGCAAGCGCTGAGGTTGGACAAGGCAGGCGCCCCGGCAAAAACCTACCCGAGGTCGCAGTCGCGGGTGCCGGCCGCCGCTTTCGCAGCGGCGGCCGTTAACCCCCGAGCGATCGGCGTGTGGATATCGGCGGCAGCCATGGCCTCGAGCCCGGCCGCGGTCGTGCCAGCGTAATCGAGGAAGGTTTGCACGATTTCGTCAGGCGTCTGCTTGCTGCCTGCCAGCAAGGTGCTGCCGCCGAGGAAAAGCTGGCGCACGGCGCGCTCGGCGATGCCTCTCTCGATGCCTTTCGTCACGGCATCGGAAATCATCGCATCGGCAAAGACGGCAAGAAAGGCAGGGCCGGAGCCGGTCAAGGCGGTGAAGTAGTCGAGCTCGGTTTCCGTCGCGATCCTTTGCACCTTGCCGGATGCTTCAAAGAGCCGCTCGGCGAAGGCGCAATCCGCCTCGGTGGTGTCAGGGCTTGCAAGCCACGGTGTGAAGGAGAGCCGCTTTTCGGCGGCAGTATTCGGCATCGCCCTGATGATGCGACGAGCCTCGAAGCGGGCGGCAAGGTCGGCAAGCGAAACCATCGCCATCACCGAAATGACGAGCTTGCCCGAGAGATCGAGCGCGATGGCGTCGAGATCCTGTGGGCGTACGGACAGCATCACCACATCCGCGTCAGCGGCGAGCGCGGCGTTACCTTTCGTCTGGCGGACAGCCGGCCAGGGCTCGAAGCCCGGGACGGTGCCGCTGCGCGAGGAGACGGTCAACGCCTCCCCGGCGATGACGCCATCGGCAAGGGCGGGCAGCAACAGGGCCTTGCCCAGCCAGCCGCCGCCGCCGATGACACCGAACTGCGTCAAGCCCACTCGCCCTGCCGCATGACCGGCACGCGACTGCCGTCGCGCGCACGCCGTCGATATCCACCTGGCCGGAGCCGATCATCCAGTCGATGTGGATCAGGCTCGAATTGCCGCCCTGGGCGCGGATCTGTTCCGGCGTCAGGCTGGTGTCGTCGACGAAGCAGCCCGAGTAGCACTGGCCAAGCGCGATGTGGCACGAGGCATTTTCGTCGAACAGGGTGTTGTAGAACAGGATGCCGCTTGCCGAAATCGGCGAGGAATGCGGCACGAGGGCCACTTCACCGAGCCTGCGCGCGCCCTCGTCGGTGTCGAGCACCTTGTTCAGCACCTCCTCGCCGCGCGAAGCCTTCGCCTCGACGATGCGTCCGCCTTCGAACCGGACCTGAATGTTGTCGATCAGCGTACCCTGATGCGACAGCGGCTTGGTGCTGGAGACGTATCCCTCGACGCGCAGCGCGTGCGGTGTCGTGAAGACCTCTTCGGTCGGGATATTGGGATTGCAGATGATGCCGTTTTTCGCTTCCGACGCGCCGCCACACCACAGATGGCCATCGGCCAGCCCGACGACGAGATCGGTGCCGGGGCCGGTGAAATGCAGCGAGGCGAAGCGTTCGCCGTTCAGCCAGGCGGAGCGTCGCGCCAGGTTGGCATTGTGCGCCTTCCAGGCCGCAACCGGATCGTCGAGATCGACGCGCGACGCGGCGAAAATGGCGTTGGCCAGCTTTTCCACCGCGATCGGCTCGGGATCGTTCGGGAACACCAGCTGCGCCCAGGCAGGGTTCGGATAGGAGACGATGTTCCAGTTGATGTCGAAATTCGTGATTTTTTCGAGCGCCGGCTTGTAGGCGATGGAATTGGCCTTGTTGGCGCGCGCCACTTTGCTCGGGTCCTGGGCCGACAGCATCATCGGGTTGTCGCCGGAGATGGCTAGGCGGGCAGCGCCGCCGCCGAATGCCTTGGCCATGCCTTCGTAAAGCCAGTCGCTTGCCCGGTCGAAGCTTTCGTCAGGCGCGTAGGCGTAGCGCGCAAGTGTCGTTTCCTCGTCGGAATAGAACGTCGTCACCAGACCGGCGCCGGCCTTGTAGGCGTGCTTGGCGATATCGCGCACAAGCGGCATGGCGGCGATCGGCGCCGTCATTACCAGGTCCTGGCCCTTTTGCAGCTGCAGGCCGACCTTGATGGCGACTTCCGCGAGCTTGTCGAGTTTTACCGGGTCGATCGGGGTGGGGGTGTTGGCGGGATAGGTCATGATTTGCCTGTCATTATGAAATCGGACGAACAAGACTTAGTGCGCTTTGCGGCGAAAATGAAGGCTGGCGGTTGCAAACGTCAGATGCTCTTGGCTGCAGCGCGCATTCTGGCGACATTGCTGTCGTGCACCTCTTCATAGGGCGCGAAGTAGAGGATCGAACCGGCGGCGATCTCATCGGCAGCAAAATCCTTGAGAGGCCCGATGGGAGTTCCGTCCGCGGCCGCGCGCACCAAACGTTCGAGATAGCTTCGGTTCGCATCGATCAGCGCCGCGTCATAGCCGCCCGCAGCAATACGATCGCGATCGCCGTGGCTTGGCAGGATGCGGGCGATCGGCCATTCCCGCAGGCGCTTCAATTCGGCGATATGCGTTGCGACCTGCTCGGCTTCGGCGATAAAGGTGGCGCAGTCTTCGACCGTGTCGCCGGCCAGCAGCAGCTTTTCCTCGGGCAGCCAGAGGACATTGCCGTCGGCGCTGTGAATGGCGAAATGATGCAGTTCCACCTTTCGTTGCCCCACCTTGAGATCAAGCCCGTGCTCAAACAGGCGGTTGGGCATGACGAGGGGATGGATCGGCGGCGTTGCGATTTCGATCTTCTCGCGGTTTTCGGCAAGCCGTTCCGCCGTCAGCGACAAAGCGATGATCTCGCAATCGGCAAAGGCGGCGTTTCCGGCTACGTGGTCCTTGTGCCAGTGGCTGAGCACGACCCGGATCGAGGTGACGCCAAGGCCTTCGAGATGGACGCGAATGGCTTCGGCGTGGGGGATGGAGATGTGGGTGTCGTAGACGAGCGCCTCACCGCCATCGACGATTGCGTAGGACGCGACGCCCAACGCATAGGCGCCATCGTCCAGCCAGTTTGGTCCCTCGGAATGGAGCCGGGTCCCGGCAATCCGCCCGTCGTAATAGGCGAAGATGCCGGGATAGGGCTGCAATATCGTCAGGGTCGACGTCATATCAGGCATGGCGCGCTTGCTCCTCCCGTTGTTCGCATCTGTCATAGGATGGCGCGCGCCGAAAAAGAAGGGCCGTGGGGCCGCTCTATTGCGCACGCAGCAGATAGGCGTCGTGCTGCTTCAAGAAGATCATCAGACGCTCGCCATAGTCCGATGCCACGGCAGCCTTGACGCTCGAGCGTTCCGCCAGGGCCTGCCGCCAGGCGGAAACACGGGCAAGGCCGCTGAAGATCTTGTGGTCGACCAACGTGTCGAACAGGTCGAAATAGCGGAAGATCGGCGCAAAGACTGCATCCACCAGGGAGAAATCCGTTCCGGCGAAATAGGGCCCGTCGCCCAGAACGGTTTCGATCGTCGCAAACTTCGCGGCGATCACCTGGCGCTTCTGCTCGAAAGCGTCGGCAGCCCCGGTGGTCTCGAAGCCCCAGAGGTCCGAGAGGATCGACGAGCCGTATTCCATCCAGCCGCGGTGGCGTGCCCGTTCCAGAGGGTCCGTCGGGTGAAGCCGGACGCCAGCCTGTGTCTCCTCGAGGTATTCGCAGATCACCGAACTTTCGAACAGGACGGCCTCGCCGGTCGTCTGCGGGATCTGCAGCAACGGCACCTTGCCGAGCGGCGAGATTTTCAGGAACCAGTCTGGCTTGGCGGCCAGATCGATGCTCGCGCGATCGAAGGCGACACCCTTTTCGGCAAGCGCGATCGCAGCGCGCTGCACATAGGGGCAGAGATGATGGCTGATCAGGGTAAGGGCACTGCTCATGGGTGGTCTCCTGGGTTGATCAATGTAGATGCATCTGCATGTATGTGTGCTTGCCAACACTTTCAAGATCAATGTAATTGCATCTATGAGCGATATTTCGAAGAATGGAGAACTGCGGCCGACGCCGGCTGCCACACAGGCCTGGATCGGCCTCATGCGCGCGCAACGGCGCGTGCTTTCGGCGATCGAGGCGGATTTCAAGAGGGCCGGTCTGCCGCCGCTCGGCTGGTATGATGTGCTCTGGGAACTGGTGCAGGCGGAGGACGGCAAGCTGCGTCCCTTCGAGATCGAGTCCCGCACCTTGCTTGCCCAATACAATCTCTCGCGTTTGATCGACCGGCTTGAACGGGAAGGGCTGGTTCGGCGCGAGGCTTTCGACGCCGACGGGCGCGGGCGCTGGGTGGTCGTGACTGACAAAGGGCGTGCGACACGCGAGCGCATGTGGGAGGTCTATTCCGGTTCGATCGAGGCCCATGTCGGCACAAAACTGGGTACGGACGAAGCGCAGCAACTGGCTAGTCTGCTCGCAAGGCTTCGCTAGAGCATTTCCAGGAAAAGTGCGAAGCGGTTTTCCGTCAGGAAATGTGTCAAAACAGGGAGATAGAGCGTTTCTGCGGCTCTGTCTAAACCGGAAGCGCTCTCGATCTCAGAACACGCCTGGAATGCCCAAGGACATCCTGGAGTGTTCATGTCGGCGTCAGGCGATCAGCGGTGCCGCCACGGCCTTGAGTGCCGTTCGTGCGTCGCCAGGTGCCAGCCGCACCTGAAGCCCGCGCTGGCCGCCATTGATGTAGACCTGTGCTTCGGAAAGCGCCGCTTCTTCGATCGCGGTCGGCACCAGCTTCTTCTGCCCGAACGGGCTGATGCCGCCGACATGATATCCGGTCAGGCGCTCGGCATCAGCAGGCTTCATCATCGCTGCCGACTTGCCGCCGAAGGCCGCGGCCAGTTTCTTCATGCTGACTTCGCGATCGGATGGCACCACGCAGCAGACTGGCTTGCCGTCGACCTCGGCCATCAGCGTCTTCAGCACCCGGCTCGGATCCTCGCCGAGTGCTTCTGCCGCCTGCAGCCCGACGCGCTCGGCGTTCGGGTCGTAGTCGTAGGTGTGGACGGTGAAGACAACGCCGGCCTTGGCAAGCGCCTGAGTTGCGCGGGTGGTCTTGGACATCGTGCCTCTCCCGGCGTCAGGCGTTGGTCTTGTGAAACAGGGCCTCGTAGAGGTCCGGCTTGAAGCCGATCAACAGGTTGCCGTTGGCCTCGATCACCGGACGCTTGATCATCGAGGGCTGTGCCAGCATCAGCGCGATTGCCTTGTCGGTATCGAGGTTCTGCTTTTCGGCATCGGGCAGGTTGCGGAAGGTGGTGCCGGCGCGGTTGAGCACGATTTCCCAGCCTGCCTCCTTGCACCAGCGATCGAGATGGGCTCGGTCGATGCCCTCGACCTTGTAGTCGTGGAAGCGATAGGCGATGCCCTGGCCGTCGAGCCAGGTGCGCGCCTTTTTCATCGTGTCGCAATTCTTGATGCCGTAGATCGTGACCGTCATTCCCATGCCTTTCCTGCCTTGCGGCAAATTCGTGCTGGGAGTGATAGCCTCCCTCTCAGGGAGAGGGAAGACCTTGCCGGTGTCTCAGGTTACGCCGACGTAGCGGCCCGGCTTGTGGTTGATGGCAAGCGTCATGTTGACGACGGCGGCGCCAACTACGGACAGAACCAGGTTGGCCGGCGGCAGCACGAAGAAGGCGGCGGCAAGGATCGTAAGATCGACGGCAAGCTGGAAATAGCCGGCGCGGATGCCGTACTTCTCCTGCAGATAGATCGCCAGAATGTTGATGCCGCCGAGCCCGGTGCGGTGGCGAAAGAGGATCAGCAGGCCGGTGCCCATCAATCCGCCGCCGACAATGGTCGCGTAGATCGGGTCGAGCTTGGCGAATTCCACCCATCCTGCCGTCAACTTCGAAAACAGCGCCACCAACGTGACCGCAAGAAAGGTGCGCAGCGCAAACATCCAGCCGAGCCGTTTGATCGCCAGGACATAGAACGGCAGATTGATGAGCGAGAACACCAGCCAGAATTGCGCGCCGGTCGCGTATTGCAAAAGAAGGGCCAGACCGGAGGTGCTGCCCGTCAGCAGCATCGCCTTGCTGTAGATGATGACGCCGAGCGACATGATCAGCGTGCCCGTCAGGATCGCCAACGCATCCTCAAAGAGGTGGTGGCGCTCGGCGGGCACGTCCTGGGTATTGATCATTGGCTCGGCGTTCATCGTCTTTTCAGTCCTTAGAGGTTCTTGAACTTGCCGATGACGTCATCGACTTCGGCCGTCTTCAGTCCGGCAATGTTGATGCGGCCGGAACCCGGCATGTAGATGCCGTGTTCGTTCCTGAGCCGCATCACATCCGCTTCCGAAAGCGGCAGCAGCGAGAACATGCCTTCCTGGTCGGCGACGGCGCCAAGCGCCTGCCAGCGGTCGCGCAGGCCTTCGGCAAGCGATCGGCGAATGCCTGATATACGCTGGCGCATAGTTTCAAGTTCTTCTCTCCAGTCGCGCGCCAGGTCGGCATCGCACAGGATGGTGCGCACGATGGCGGCGCCGTGATCCGGCGGCATCGAGTAGCTGGTGCGCGCCAGGCCGGCGAGGTTGGAGCGGACCGTGTCGGCCGACGAGGACGAGGCGGTCACGGCAAAGATGGCGCCGGTGCGCTCGCGGTAGAGCCCGAACGATTTCGAGCAGGAGACGGCGATCAGGGTTTCCGGGACGATGCCGATGAGATGGCGAAGGCCCGTTACGTCCTCGTCCAATCCGCGGCCGAAGCCCTGATAGGCAAGGTCGATCAACGGCAGCAGGCCGCGCTCGGCGACGACGGCCGCGATCTCCAGCCATTGCGTATCGGTGATCACGCCGCCCGTCGGGTTGTGGCAGCCGGCATGCAGCAGCACGGCGTCGCCGGCCGAAGCACCTTGGAGCGCGCTCATCATGGTGTCGAAGAGCACGGTCTGGGACGGGACGTCGAAGAATGGATAGCCGGCCGTCTCAAGGCCCGCGGCCTTGAAGATGCTGGCATGGTTCGGCCAGCTCGGCAGGCCGATCCAGATGCGCTTGCCGCCCATCTGGCGGATGAGGTCGGCCGCAAGCCTTAGCGCGCCGGAGCCGCCCGGCGTCTGCACGCCGGCCAAATGGCTTCGGTTGATCGTGTCGCCACCGACCAGCGTCCAGAGGTGATCGACGAAAATGAGGTCGCCCTCGGGGCCGACATAGGCCTTGCTGTCCTGCGTTGCGAGCAGCCGCTTTTCCGCTTCCTTGACCGCGCGGAAGATCGGCGTGTGGCCGGTTTCGTCGCGGTAGACTCCGACGCCGAGATCGACCTTTCCAGGGCGCTCGTCCTTGCGATAGAGCCCGATCAGGGCCAGCAACGGATCGTCGGGTTGGCGGGTCAGAGCGTCGAACATGCCGGAATTCCCCCTTGGCAGTGACAGAGTAGCGATGGGCGATCGAGAAAGGTCGCGCCGAGAACCGTCCTCCGGCTCTCGACAGGCTTCTTCTTTAAATCAGAGACAGCGCAAAATCGATGCCGGATTTGCCACGGAGACAATATTCGCATAGATCGAATTGCGTAAATCGATGCATTTCTTTTGCTGATTTGCGCAAACGCTGAAGAGAGCGGGAAGGGCTGGCTATGACGGAGCGCGGAGCGTCCAAACTCGATGCGATCGACCGGCGGATTATCCGATTGCTTGTCGAGGACGCGTTGCGCAGCAACAACGAGCTTGCGGCGCGGGTCGGGCTTTCGCCGGCACCGCTGTCGCGCCGGTTGGCGCGGCTCTACTCGGAAGGTGTTATCCGGCAAACGGTCGTGGTCGATCCGAAGGCGGCGGGGGTCGGCTTCCAGGCCTTTCTCGAAGTGACGCTGGAGCGGACCGCAAGCAAGGTCGGGCAGCGTTTCATCGAACTGGTGTCGCGCATGCCCGAGGTGGTGGAGTGCCATACGGTTGCCGGTGATTTCGACTTTCTGCTGAAGATCGCCGTACGTGATGTCGCCGACTACAAACGGCTATTGTGGACCGAGTTCGAGCAGATCGGCGAGATCAAGACTCTGCGCTCGACCATCCTTCTCGACAGTCCGAAGATGACCGCGACGATGTCGCGGTGATGTCCGGAACGTTCTCAGGACGTTCCGGACAAAGCCACAGCTTTGGCTTGGCTTCAGGCTTCCAGCGGGCCGGGCTTGCGTGCGGCGCTTGACGCGGTTGCGCAGGCGATTTTCATCAGGTCCGCGCGGCGACGGGCAAGCCTTGTCGATACCCGGGTAACAATCAGCCCGTCCTGCGGTGCGCGGACTTCGATGGCGCCGTCTGGCCGGCCGGGACGGCTAAGGATCGTCACGAGCAGATCGGCGGCCTTCACCCTCTCGCCGATATCGCGGTGGAAGAGGATGGCGCCGGATTCCGGAGCGCGGATCAGCTCGATGTTGTCGAGCGGCGCGACGATGCCGCCGAATGCTGGAAGTGCTGCCCTGTCGCCGGCGACCACGCCGCGCTGGGCGAGGAAGCGCAGCACGCCTTCGGCATCCTTGCGTGCCATGTCAGGATAGACGTCGCGTGTGCCGCGAAGCTCGACCGTGACGGAGAGCCGCCCCGGAAGGCTCGTCTTCATCTGACCGGCTGCCTCATACTTCCAGGCGTAGGCGACGGCCTCTTCGAAGGCGGAGCTTTCGCCATCCGAAAGAAGCACCGCCTCCATGTCGAGAGCTGCGGCAAGGTCGGCCGCCTCCGGCCAGAAGGCGTCGTCGATATAGGCATATTGCAGCGCTTCGTCGTCGCAATGCAGGTCGAGCATCAAGTCGGCGCCGAGCGCCATATGCAGCAATTGCCGCTTCAGCCGATCCGTGGCCGAGTAACGATCAAGATCCTCGAGAAGGCTGTCGCGCTCGCCGAGTGCGATCAGCGGAAAATCGCGGTTGAAATTGGTGCGCGAGCCGAGATCGAACCGGCCCTGCAGTTCGCCGAAATGCGATTGCGCGGTGCCGATGGGGTTTGCCTGCGGCACGACGGTGATGTCGCCGAGAATGGCGGCGTTCTTCTCCGCGTCAGCGAGCTTCTGCAGGAGGAAATGCGCCAGCGCGGTGCCGGGCAGTTCGTTGGCGTGCAGTGCCGCTTGAATATAGGTCTTCGGTGCGTCGGGGCTCCTGCCCTTGAAGCGGAAGACCGGAAGGCGCCATTCGATGCCTGCGGTGTCGCCGGCGATGATGATTTCCGAGATGTCCATGGTCTCCCCCTTTTGTCTCGTGTCGAAGGCTTATCGGCATTCCCGATAGGCTCTGCAAGTGGCTAGAAACGGGGAGCGCGGGCGTTGATGGGGGCGGAGCAAGGCTTTGCTTTTGCCGCGCATCCGTTGTCTTCTGGCTGCGCTCTCACCAGACGGGACCCTGCAGATGATCCTGATCGGCCAATATGATTCTCCCTTCGTCCGCCGCGTCGGCATCGCGCTCACGCTATACGGCATGGAATTCGAGCACCGCCCCTGGTCCTCCTTCGGCGATGCCGACAGGCTTCGTGCCTACAATCCGCTGACGCGCGTCCCGACCCTGGTGCTGGACGACGGTACCGCGTTGATCGATAGCCACATCATTCTCGATTATCTCGACGGCCTTGTTTCCGATGAACGCGCAATGTTTCCAAGGTTCGAACCCGCCCGACATCGGGCGCTTAAGGTTGCGGCGCTTGCAACCGGGCTCGGCGACAAGGCCGTCAGCCTGTTCTACGAGAAGCGTCTGCACGGCGAAGTCTCGGCCCTCTGGGTCGATCGCTGCCGTCACCAGATGGAGGCGGCGCTCGGCGTATTGGAGGCCGGCCGGTCGGAGGGTACCTCGGAGTTCTGGTTCGGGGAGCGCATTGGCCATGCCGATATCGCCGTGGCAGTGGTGCTGCGTTTCCTGTGCGAGGTCCATCCCGAGCTGATCGCGATCTCCAACTATCCGGCGCTACGGGCACACGGGGAAATGCTGGAGGCGTTGGCCGTATTCCAGGCGATCAGCCAGCCTTTCATTCCGCCGACCTGACGCCCAGCCGGAGCTTGAGAGCTATCGCGCTGCGCGCTGGCCATGATGCGAAAAGAGCCGGCGCAAAGTGCTTGCGCCGGCTCTGGTCAATGGCCGCTTCGTAGGCACCCTCGATCATTCCGCGTCGAGAAAGCTGCGGATCGCCTTCACCGTCGCTTCGGGCTGTTCCTCCATCAACCAATGGCCGGAAGCGGGAATGACCACCTCGGTGACATTGTTGGCGGCAAAGCGGGTTACGACGGCCATTGTCGGGCCGAAGGATTTTTCGCCGCCGACGGCCAGGACAGGCATGCCGAGCTTGCCCTGTTTCAGGAAGGCCTGGTTGTCGATCGCGTCCTGATCGAAGGCGGCGAACTGGGCGAAGCCCGCCCGCATCGCGCCCGGCTGGGCATAGAGCTTGGCGTAGTGTTCGCGCGAGGCCTCGTTCCACTTCTTCGGATCGGCGGAGAATTCGTTCCAGAAGCGGTCGAGGTAGATGCGCTCGCGGCCGGCCACCAAGCGCTCCATGTCAGGCCCGCCGAAACGGAAGTGCCACAGCAGCGGGTTCTTCAGGATCTCTTCCCACGGGCCGACGCCGGGAAGCGGCGCGTCCATCAGCACCAGCTTTGTCGTTCGTGTCGGATACTGGGCGGCAAAGGCGTAACCGACCATGTTGCCGATATCGTGTGCCACCACGTCGACCTTGTCGGCCTTCAACGCGTCGAGCACGCCGGCGATATCCTGCGCTTCTGTCTTCTTGTCATAGCCGGTCGCCGGCTTGTCCGAGAGCCCCATGCCCCTGAGATCGGGCACGATGACGCGGTGATCGCGGACAAGCTCGGCAGCAAGCGGCGCCCACATGTCGCCGGTCTCGCCGTAGCCGTGCAGCAGCACGACGGTCGGCCCCCGAACCGCCGACGCGCACATGCAGGGTCGTGCCGTTGGTGGCGATGGTTTCCGTTGTAAACGTCGCCGGATAGGGCTGAACGTCGGCGAGTGCCGGGACGGCGAAGGCTATGGCTGCGCCGGTGATGAGGGAACGAAGCATTGGTCTCTCCTGTTTTTTCGGTGTGCGCCGATTGGCGTTTCGATGGAGAGAAGATGACAGGCGTGATCTGTTCGAACTAGCCGCCAGAAGGCGGATCTACTGTTCGGCAATACCGAACGCGGCATGGCGCATTTGCTCGGTTGCTACGCGATGGGGATGGGGTAGGGCGCGCGACGGCGCGCCCTGGAAAACTTCGATGTCCGTTCGCCTGGTCTTTACATCGGCGGCATCTTGTCAAACTTCGGCAGCGTCGGGTCGAGGTGGTCCCAAGCGTAGCCGCGTGATCCATAGGTGACGACCTGGGGCGTGTAGCGACTCGGATCGTCGAGGCTCGCCGCGCGCACGGTGAAGAATTCGGGCATTGCGGCAAAGGTCATATAGACGGGCGAACCGCAGGTGGGACAAAAGGCCCGGGTCTTCACGTTGCCGCTATCGGCGACCATGTCCCACAGCGTCGCCTTGCCTTCGAGCTTCACGCCGTCTCGCCTGAAGGTCAGGTGCGATCCGTGTCCGGTGCCGCTCTCGCTCTGGCAGTCGCGACACTGACAATCGTTTGAGAAAACCGGTTCTCCAGAGATCTCGTAACGGATCGCGCCGCAGGCGCATCCACCGGTATAGGGCTTGCTCATGTCATTGCTCCTTGGGCTCTGGGGACGGCAACGCGTACGTCATCGAGCGTGCTCGATGGTCGGGCATCGCAATCAGTTGTTTTGCTTGTGTTCGTGATGGCGCTACGGCGCTTGCCGAACCGGGCGCGTCAAGGACGCGGGCACGGCGCCCGCGTCAGGCTTTGGGTGTCGTCTCAGTCCTGCCCTTCGGTCACGGTGCCGATCCGCGTCAGAACCTTCTTCCAACCTTCGCTCATGTTCTTGAAGGCGGTGTCGTTTCTCGGCGTCACGAAGCCGGAATGAACGAGGCGAAGGCGCGTGCCGTTGTGGACCCTGGACAGGGTCCATGTAACGACCGTGTCAAGACGCGAGCCATAGCCGGCATTGGCCTCGTGCCCGCCTTTCCAGGCGTAGACGAACCGCTCGTTCGGTTTCACCTCCAGCACCCGGCAGTGGATGACGCCATCCCATTCGCCGGCCGGCGTGGTCTGGAAGGTGAAGCGGTTGCCTTCGACCGGCTCGAAGCCTGTCGCAACCATCATCCAGCGGCTTATCAAGGCGCCGCTCGTCAAGGTTTTCCAGATCGTCTCGGGGGCGTGGGGGAAGACCTCGTCTACCACGATGTCCTGCGTGTGGGGCTGCAACACTACTTCATTCATGGATCGATCTCCTTCAAGAGAGTGCGGAGGTTTGCAAACCGTTCGCGCCAGAAGGCGCCGTAATGGCTCATCCAGTCGACAAGCGGCTCGAGGCCTTCGGGCTCAGCGCGGTAATAGACGTTGCGGCCTTCGGGACGCTCGCTGACGAGGCCCGCCTGCTTCAATGACTTGAGATGCTGCGAAATGGCACCCTGCGTCACGCCGCTGCCGCGCGTCAGTTCGACCACCGTGATCTCGTCGGCATTGGCGATGCGCTCGAACACGGCACGCCGGGTCGGATCGGCAAGGGCGCGCATGACGGCGGTGATGGGTGCGGTTTCAATCATGACAAAACAATTAGTGCATACTGATTAATTAGTCAACACTATTGTTTTTTGTCAGGTAAGGCTACGGCTCTTCCGTTGTTGTGGCGATGGCTTGGACTGCTTATTTCAGTCAGCAGGCCCCGCTCCGCAGAGAACCATTTCCCAAAATTTTCAAACGTCGCGATCCGTTTTCACCCTTCCGGTCGTCCTTGATGTGTTCGAAACAAAAAGGAGACATGCCATGTCCGACGAGTCAGTCATTTTGATCAATCTGCTGAAGGTCAAACCCGGGAAGCAGGATGCGCTGATCGCGCTCCTGAAGCTGAACACCGACACGGTTGTCCGCACGCTTGAAGGCTGGAAGACGACCCGGTTGATCGCGGCAAATGACGGCACCGGCGTCGTCATCTACTCCGAGTGGGAGACCCCTGCAGCGGTCGAGGCGATGCGCAGCGACCCGCGCATGAAAGCCTACTTCCCTGAGATCCTTGAGCTGGCGAGCCTCGATTCGATCATCGGCTCGGCGGTGTTTGGCGAAACCCGGTGAGGCTTGGCACACACCGAAACAACGGAGGAATCGCAATGGCCCGCATGGTCGTGATTTACCCAACACCTGATAATGTCGAGGCGTTCGACCAGCATTATTTCGAGATCCACGTGCCTCTCGCCAAGAAGATCCCTGGGCTCAGGAAATACGAGGTCAGCGACGGCCCGATCGCAAGGCCAGTCGGAACGTCCAAAATTCATCGCATTGGAACGCTGCATTTCGACGACCTTGCGGCGATCAACAAGGCGTTTGCAAGCCCGGAAGGTCAGGCCGCTGCGGCGGATCGACGACTTTTTGCGCCTGACGACTCTGGTGTTGAAATGTTCCTTTTCGACGACAGGGAAGTTTGAACCGACGCTGGCAGTTGGCCGCTTGCACAGGCCGCAAATATCGTAAGGTCAGAGTAAAGGGGACTGAGGGAATGGCAGTGACCAAAGCAGTTTTTGTCCTGATCCATGGCGGTTGGCACGACCGCTCGACATGGGACAAGGTGACGCCGATACTTGAAGCCAATGGCTTTTCGGCCTTGACGCTCGACCTTCCCGGCGCGGGGGTCAATGCCATAGCCCCACCGTCGCTCGGCCTTCGTCCGTTCGACCCCATTGCTTTTGCCACGGAGCCGTCACCCAGCGCCGGCATTACGCAGCTGGAGCGGACGGAAGCGGTTGTCGAGCTGGTAAAAGAGGCCGCGGCCCTCGGCGGCGGCAAGGTCATCCTGGTCGGGCACTCGGCCGGCGGGATGACGATTTCGGCGGTCGCCGAAAGGGTTCCGGACCAGCTTCTCGCAGTCGTTTATATCGCCGGGTTCATGGTGCCGAACGGCATGCCGTTGCTGGCGATGCTGCAACACGAAACCATGTCTTCGGCCCTGTCGCCCGGGTTGTTCGTGGGCGACCCCGTCGGCATCGGTGCGACAAGGATCAATCCGCGATCGACAGACGTCGCCTATCGATCGCTTCTCAGGGCTTCGTTTTATGGCGACGTGCCGGAGGTGGAATTCGCGCAGGCGGCGCTGCATCTTCACTACGACGAATCGAATGCCGGCGCCGTGGCTCCATCGGCCATTACGCCGGAAGGATTTGGCACCGTGCCGCGCCACTACATCCGCACCACACAGGACCGCGCGGTTCCGTTGGCCGGTCAGGATCACATGATTGCGACCGTAGACGTTGCCATCGGCGGCAAGACGACGACCCACACTTTGGAGACCAGCCACTCGCCATTCCTGTCACAACCGGCCAAGCTGTCGAAGATACTGATCGAAATCAGCGCCCAGTCCCAGGCGGAGCGGGCAAGCGCCGGAGGTCTTGGTGCATGAATACCGACCATTTCGAGGACCGTCTGAATGCGCTCAGACCACGCCTTCATCGCTACTGCGCGCGCATGACGGGATCGGCGGTCAATGGCGAGGATGTCTTGCAGGATACGCTCGTCAAGGCGCTCAACGCACGAGCCCAAGGAGTCGAGGTCGATAGTCTCGAGGGCTGGCTGTTTCGCATCGCCCACAACACGAGCCTCGATTTCCTGCGCGAGCGGTCGCGCAACACGGTCGTCTCGCTCACCGAAGACGTCGAGGCGGCGCCCATCCCTGAGGCGGAAATCGTCGCGTTCAGCTTCCAGACGTTTCTGCGGCTGCCTGAACTTCAGCGCTGCGCGGTGATCCTCAAGGATGTCCTGGGTCATTCGATCGACGAGATCGCCGGGATCGCGGGCTGCTCGCCCGCCGCCGCCAAATCGGCGCTACAGCGCGGGCGCGTTGCACTCCGGGAACTTGCGCAGGCACCCGACGATATCAGGCTGCCGCTGATGTCAGAGCCGGACCGGCGGAAGATGACCGCCTATGTCCGTCTCTTTCAGAGCGGTGATTTCGACGCAATTCGCGCCATGCTCGCCGATGACGTGAAGCTCGATCTGGTAAACCGGCTGCAACTCGAAGGACGCGACAGGATCGGCCACTATTTTACCCGCTATGGCGAAGTGACGAAGTGGCGGTTCGCCTTCGGCGCGGTTGAAGGACAGCCGGCCATGCTGGTGTTCGACAGCACCGGCTCGACGGAACGGCCTGCACATTTCGTCCTGATCGGCTGGTCGGAAAGCCGGATCATCCAGATCCGGGACTTCCTGTTCGCGCCGTATGTGCTCGAAGCCATCGATTGGGTGCGGTTGGACTAATCGACCGGACAGCGCCATCATGGCGCTCGGCGCACGTGAGGAATAGACGGCTGGCAGCAGCGCGGGCGAGAAAATCGCCGCCCAAAGCTACGCTATTGCCGCCGATTGCCCGTTATTCCCACTCGATCGTGCCGGGCGGCTTCGACGTGACGTCGTAGACCACGCGGTTGATGCCACGGACCTCGTTGATGATGCGCGTTGCCGCACGGCCGAGGAATTCCATGTCGTAGTGGTAGAAGTCGGCGGTCATGCCGTCGACCGAGGTGACGGCCCGCAGCGCACAGACGAACTCGTAAGTGCGGCCGTCGCCCATGACGCCGACGGTCTGGACCGGCAGCAGCACGGCAAACGCCTGCCAGATGGCGTCGTAGAGGCCGGCCTTGCGGATTTCGTCGAGATAGATCGCGTCGGCTTCGCGCAGGATC
This sequence comes from Ensifer sp. 1H6, assembly GCF_001976035.1. Lineage (NCBI taxonomy): Bacteria > Pseudomonadati > Pseudomonadota > Alphaproteobacteria > Hyphomicrobiales > Rhizobiaceae > Ensifer > Ensifer sp. 1H6. The sequence goes on from NZ_MOAI01000006.1 coordinate 53,877, forward strand.
TCGAGCTTCTCGCGGCTGATGCCACCAGGGCAACGGATGGCAAGGCCCGGTCCGGGGAACGGGTGGCGGCCGATGAAGCTGTCGGGCAGGCCGAGTTCGCGGCCGAGCACCCGGACTTCGTCCTTGAACAGCTCGCGCAGCGGCTCGACCAGCTGCATGTTCATGCGTTCCGGCAGGCCGCCGACATTGTGGTGCGACTTGATCGTCACCGACGGGCCGCCGGTGAAGGAAACGCTTTCGATGACGTCGGGATAAAGCGTGCCCTGGGCAAGGAAATCCGCGCCGCCGAGCTTCTTTGCCTCTTCCTCGAACACCTCGATGAACAGGCGGCCGATGATCTTGCGCTTGGTTTCCGGATCGCTTTGGCCTTCCAGTTCGCCGATGAAGCGGTCGGAAGCGTCGACGTGCAGCAGGTGCAGATTATAGTGCTCTTCAAACATGGCGACGACGTTCTTCGCCTCGTCCTTGCGCATCAGGCCATGGTCGACGAGGATGCAGGTCAGCTGGTCGCCGACTGCCTCGTGGATCAGGAGCGCTGCGACCGAGCTGTCGACGCCGCCGGAAAGCGCGCAGATCACCTTCTTGTCGCCGACCTGTTTGCGGATCGCGTCCACGGCCTTGGCGCGGTAGGCCGACATCGACCAGTCGCCCTTGATGCCGGCGATCTTGTGCACGAAGTTGGCGATCAGCTTGGCGCCGTCGGGCGTGTGCACCACTTCCGGGTGGAACTGCACGGCGTAGTACTTGCGCTTCTCGTCGGCAATGAAGGCAAAGGGGGCGTTGGCGGATGTCGCCACGACCTCGAAGCCTTCGGGGATCGCCGTGACGCGGTCGCCATGCGACATCCAGACCTGGTGGCGCGAGCCGAGCGACCAGACGCCGTCGAACAGCGCGCAGTCCTTCTCGACTTCGAGGAAGGCGCGGCCGAATTCGCGGTGATGGCCGCTCTCGACCTTGCCGCCCAGCTGGGCGCACATGGTTTGCTGGCCGTAACAGATGCCGAAGACCGGCAGGCCGGAATCGAAGATCATCGAAGGCGCGCGCGGCGAGCCGATGTCGAGGGTGGAAGCCGGGCTGCCGGAGAGGATGACGGCCTTCGGCTTTAGCCGCTGAAAACCTTCGTCCGCCGACTGGAACGGCACGATTTCGCAATAAACACCGGATTCGCGCACGCGCCGGGCGATGAGCTGCGTCACCTGGCTGCCGAAATCGACGATGAGAACGGTGTCGGGATGGGCTGTCTGGGTCATGTCGGGCCTTCAAACAAGCTTGATCATGGCGAGCCTTTAATCAAAGCCCGTCCTCTGCGCAACGATTAGATTGCACCCCGACAATTCCGGGCTTTCAGAGCCGGATTTCGCCCGTGCCGATCGCTGTCTCAAGCCTGTCGATGACGCCGGCGAGCTTCTCGTCGATGACATCTAGATATTCCGTCCAGTCGTTGACGTGCTTGAGTTCCGCCTTACCGTCGGAAATGCCGCGAAGCGCGATGAGCGGCACGCCGAAAGACTGGCAGGCGCGTAGCACCGCATAGGTCTCCATTTCCACCATGTCGGCGTCGATGCCGTCATAGGCGGTGCCGGAGACGATGTTGGCGCCGGTCGAAAGCCGGGCCTCCTTGATCCCAGGAATGCGCAGCGGCAGCGAAACGACGGCGGGAAGGTCGAGAAACGGCGTCGCGCCTTTCTCGAAACCGAGCACCGAGGCGTCCATGTCGCGGTAGCCGACCGATGTCGCCTGATAGACTTCGGTCTGTTCAAGCTTGGCCGCACCCGCCGAACCGAGCGAGACGACGAGATCAGGCAGAGTGTCTTTGGAGGCAAGGCCTGCCAGCGTCTTCGTCAGCGTGACTGCGGCCTCGACCGGTCCGACGCCGGTCATCAGCGGCGCGATCCGTGCCTTGAGATGAGGACCGTACTCGGCATCGACAGCCATGACATAGAGAACCTTGCGGCCGGCGACGTCCTTCATTTCGACCTTCATCCTTCGATACCCTCGCGTCCGCGGATGACCATCATCGTGCCGGTCATCGAGGCGATCAGCTTGGCCGGCCCGTCCGAGCGGATGGCGTAGCCGCGCCCGTCGGAGACGATGATCGTCGTGCCGGGCTTGGTGACCTCGCCGCGAAACAGGAAGCGCTCGCCGCGCCCCGGCGACAGCAGGTTGACCTTGAATTCGATCGTCAGGATAGAGGCGTCGGGGTCGATGACGGAATAGGCGGCATAGGTGCCGGCCGAATCGAGCGCGGCGGAGATCACGCCCGCATGCAGGAAGCCGTGCTGCTGCGTCAGCTTTTCGTCAAAGGGCAGCTCGATCTCGACGGTACCCTGCTCGACCAGCGTCAGTTCTGCGCCGATCGTTTCCATGGCCGCCTGCCGTGCGAAGCTTTCCCTTATGCGCCTGCGGAAATCTGGGGGATCGCTGTCGTCCATCAGTCTGTACGGCCCTGGCTGTCGCGGCAGGCCCGATTGCCTCCCATATCGATCGACGGACAGTGGCACGGCCGCACCAGTGCGACAAGCTCAATTCATGAGGAAAATCGAGCCGTTGAGTACGGTCGCGAATGCCACCCAGGCGAGATAGGGCAGGAAGAGCAAGGCCGAAGCGCGGTCTCTTTGCCAGCTTGCGACGATGACACCGGCGACTGCGATCAGCAGCGCGATGATGACAATCAGTGCCGACGCGATGTCCTGCAGGCCGAAGAACAGCGGCGACCACAGGAAGTTGAAGATCATCTGCGCGAGCCACAATCGCATCGCGGCGGTACGGCGATGGTCAAGAAACAGCCGGGCGCCGACGATGCCGATCATCACGTAGAGCACCGACCAGACCGGGGCGAAGATCCAGTTGGGTGGATTGAAGACCGGCTTTGCCAGTGACTGGTACCATTCGCCGGGGATGTTGTTGTAGCCGATGAGAAGCCCGAGACCGAGAACGGCAGCGATGAAGACTGTGTAGACGAGGGGTCTGTTCATGGCGTCGACAGATAGAGTGCCCTGATGCGCTTTCCAGCGGGGGCTGCTGTTTCGAAGCGACCATGCGCCACCTATATCTCTGCCATGAAAAGCTTCCGACGCATCGACATCCGGCCGGCCGGTCCTGATGACATCATGATGATCGCTTCCGTCATCGTCGAAACCTGGCGATCGACGTTTCGCGGGCTGATTTCCGATGCCTTCCTCGATGCCATGAGCATCGAGGAACAGGCGTTGCGCCATGCCCGGCGCATGCGCGTTGTCGACGTTTTCCACCTGGTCGCGGTCGACATGAGCACGAACCGGGTGATCGGCTTTGCCAATTATGGAAAGGCCCGCTCGATGCCGCCGCGCTTCGACCGCGAACTCTATGCGCTTTATATCCTCAAGGAGTTTCAAGGGGCCGGCATCGGCTCGGCGCTCGTGCGCAGCGTCGCGGCCCACTGCCGGGAGCTGGGCGGCGCGTCGCTGTTTGCCTGGGTGCTTTCCAGCAATCCGAACCGAGCGTTTTACGAACGCCTGGGGGCGGTCGCCGTCGGCCAGGGCCAGGTCAGCCTCGGCGGTGAGAACCACGATCAGACCGCCTATCGATGGGACAATTTGGCAAAGCTGGCCGGCGAGGGTCGCTTCTCCGCGTGACGTGGGCCGTCAGTCCCGGCCGAGCCGGACGATATGCTGGTCCCAGGCGACACGGCTTTGACGGTCCTTGAAGCGGCCGTCATAGGACGACACGGCAAAACCATGCTCGGCCGCCGCGACACCGGCGGCGTCGGTCACGCGCTCTTGCCTCAACACCGCACCCGTGCGGGCATCGAGCGTCACGGCAACGCCACCCTTGGGCGAGGTGAGGCCGATCAATCCCTCCTGGCGGTTGACGGCTATGGCGCCGACATAATTGGCCAAGGCCTCGGTCGTGCTTTCGGGCAGCGACACGAAGGCGAGATCTTCGCCATGGGAAAAATGGCCGACGAGCGGCGGCAGGTCGTCGCGCGCACCTTCGTATTGGCAGGCAAACCAGATTTCGCCCTTCGGGCCGATATCGACGTGGCGGGTGGAGAGACGGTTGAGTTCGCCCGGCAGTATGTGTTTTTGGATCAGCGCGCCGGTCTCGGTGTCGACCAGTGTCAGGCTCGGTTCCATATGGTCGAGATTGAGCTTGGTGCGGCCGAAATCCGGATGAGTCTCGATGCCGCCATTGGCGATGGCCAGCATCCGTCCATCGGCGGAAAGCGTCATGTCATGCGGGCCGATGCCATAGGTCGGGAACTCGCCGATGCGGGCAAAATGTCGGCTGCCGTCGTAGATGCCGATCATGCCGCGATTGGCGGCAAAGTCGTTTTCGGTGGCGTAGAGCAGGCGGCCATCGGCAGAAAAGCAGCCATGGCCATAGAAGTGCCGGCCCTCGGCGGCCGCGATGACCACCGGCTCGGCGCTGCCGTCGGTCGCAAGGATCATCGCATAGGTGCCGGGGCGGCGGGAAAACGCCACCGTCCGTTTGCTGGCGGCTGAATGGGCCATGCCGTGGGCGCGTGCCGGAAGCGCCGTGCGCTCGACGATCTCGCCGGCCTCGGTCAGTGTGGCAACGCCATAGCTTCCGTCCGGCGCCATGAAAGCGGAGGCAAAGACCGCGTCGGCGCGCTCGAGCGCAAAGGCGCCGCGAGCGCCGAGCGTCGCCACCCAGGCGGCGCCGGCCATCTTGATGAAATTGCGACGGTCGATCAGACCCGTGGTGGCGCGCATGGCCATTCCTCGCCTGCCATCTTATCGGACCGGCACCGGAATTCCGCCGCCGATCCTTGTCGCTACGATGTAGCAGATGACTCTGTCAGAGCCAGCCCCGCCGCTTGAAGTAGAGGAACGGCACGATCGCCGAAAGCACCATCAGCGCCAGGGCATAGGGATATCCGAACTGCCACTGCAGCTCGGGCATGACCTCGAAGTTCATGCCGTAGATCGAGGCGACCAGTGTCGGCGGCAGGAACACGACGGCAGCGACCGAGAATATCTTGATGATCTGGTTCTGCTCCAGATTGATCAGGCCGAGCGTCGCGTCGAGCAAGAAGTTGATCTTGTTCGACAGGAACAGCGCGTGGTCGCCGAGCGATGTCGCATCGCGCTGGATCAACTTGATCCGCTGCCGGCTTTCCTTGGCCGCCTTGCGCGGACCGATGCCTTCGAGCGCCACGTGATAGGCGACCAGCCGACCGATGCTGACCAGGCTTTCGCGAATGATCGTCAGAAGGTCACCCTTCTGGCCGATCTGCTCGATCAGCGACTGCAAGTCGCGTGTCTTCTTGGTGGCGCTGGCATTGGTCTTGCGGAACACTTCACGCGAAATACCGTCGACCTCGCTGCCGGCCCGCTCGAGTGCGTCGGCGGTGCGGTCGATCATCGCTTCGAGAAGCCCCAGCATCGCCAGTTCGCCAGTTTCGCAGCCTTGGCCGTTGGCCTTCTGCAGCCGGTTGGCATAGGTCTGGAACGGCTTCGGGTCGGCGTGGCGTACGGTCACGAGCGTCACGCCCTTGACGATGAAGGTCACGGGAACCTTGACCGGGTAGTCGCTGTCGAGCTTGGCAACGGCCGTCATGGTCATGAACTGCGCGCCGTCTTCCTGGTAGAGCCGGTCGGACAGCTCGATTTCCTGCATCTCGTCCCGGGTCGGGATTTCGATGCCGAGTTGGCCTTCGACCAGCCGGGTCTCCTCCACGGACGGATTGAGCAGGTCGAACCAGATGACCGGCGTCGGAGAGGCAAGGCCGTCGAGCATGTCGACGAGCACGAGATGGCTGTTCTGGCTTTTGTAGATGCGCAGCATTTTGGGCTCCATAGGGCGAGTCATCCGACCGCCACGAAGCCCTGATCAATCAGGACCGAGCGGTCGTGAGCATGAAGGCTCGACTTCGACTGTCGGGGTTCATTGCAAGTTGATCCTTGTGGTGAAACGTGGCCGCGAGAGCGGACACGGGAGCGCTTTGCGCCCAAACGGGGGGATTGTCAACAGCCTCGGCTAAGGGCTGTCTGCTCAGTCGCCGTCGGCAAAGGAGAAGCCGGCGCCAAGGCCGATGGCACCGCCGAAATCCTTGTTCAGCCGGTCGAGAAGATCGGCGGTGTTGAGCGTGAGAAAATCGAGCTTGGCCCGGCTCTTGTCATCGGCGATCGCCTCGCCGATCGGACCGTCGATGGTCTGCGAGATGCCGATGACCGACTTGAAGACGAAGTCTGCCGACCCGGCGACCGAGCGGCTGTCGTTCGGAAGCAGGCTTTCCATGTCGGCCACCTTGAACAGGGTATGCAGGCCGCGGAAGTTGGCGGCGATCGAGGGCATGGTGTTTTCCGACCGCCAGTAGATCGCCGACTTCGGATGTCCCTTGTCCTGCTTGCCGTCGACGGTTCCGGCATAGAACGGCTTCAGCCGCTGGTCCTTCACCATCTCGACGCCGTGCACGAAAATGCCGAGCAGCTCGGTTGCCGCCTCCTTGCTGTCGCGAAATTGAGGATTTCCAGGGCCCGGCTTTTTCCAGGCGGCCTGGATGCCCTCAGGCTTTTGCCACTCCGCCAGGAACTCGTTGGCGATGGCGTCGAGGTTCTGCGAGATCGCCACGCCGTAGCGGCAACGGAAATCGCCGTCCTTGCTCGCCAGCACATCGGAGCCATTGCCGTAGAGCACGTATTCCAGTGCGCCCAGTCCTTGCGCCGCGACGCTCTTGCCCTTGAGCGATGCGACGTCGGTCGCCGTCTCGTCGCCCTTGGCAAGAATGGCCTGCACCTGTTTCAGGCCCGTGCTCTTGCGGTCGGGGTAGAACAGGAAGCGCTCGAAGCGGTTCTGCTCGAGCGCCGGCCCCAAACGGATGATTTCGACCGTCGACCAGGCCTGTACCAGGTCGGAAAATGCTTCTTGCGCTTTCTCCTGCGATGCCGCCGACGGGACCTCGCAAAGGGCGGCCGACGCCTTCGTCAGCAGCGCGGTCTTGTCCGACAGGTTGCGGTAGCCGGGGATAATGAAATCGTCGACCGCCCTAGCCATCACGGCTGGCACGGCAGCCTCGTTGACGACACGGGGCGACAGCGCGCTTCCCTCCTGCGCCATGGCCGGCAGGGACAGAGCGGCCAGGCAAAGGCCGAGGGCAAGCGAAGGCATATGAGACATCAAAGAGACTCCAGGAATGCGAGGAGGTCACGGCGGTCACGTGTGGAAAGCGCGGCAAAGGCGTCTCGCGCTTTTTCGCCCTCTCCACCATGCCACAGAATGGCTTCGGTAAAATTGCGGGCCCGCCCGTCGTGCAGCAGGAACGTATGGCCGCTCACCGCCTTCGTCAGTCCGATGCCCCAGAGCGGCGGCGTGCGCCATTCGCGGCCATTGGCGATACCTACGGTCTGGCCATCGGCAAGGCCGTCTCCCATGTCATGGAGCAGGAAGTCGGAATAGGGCCAGATCAGCTGGAACGCCTGTGCCTTGTGGGCAGCGTCGCGACGCGTCACGTATTTCGGGGTGTGGCAGGAAGCGCAGCCGCTCTGGTAGAAGATCTCCTTGCCGCGCAGGGTTTTTGGAAAGCTCGCCTTGCGCCGCGCCGGAACGGCCAGATTGGCCGAGTAGAAGGTGACCAGTCCCAGCACCGGGTCCGGAGCCTCGACCGCGCCGAGACGCGCCTGGACGCCGGTCGGCAGGCCGAGGCAGGCCGTTTGCCCTTCGGTGCAGTCGCCAAAACTGCGGTCGAGATCCGGGGTCGAAAGGCCGATATCGGCGGCGAAGGCATCCGCCGTCTGCTGGCGCACCGTCGGGGTCTGTGCCTTCCAGCCAAAGCGACCAAGCGCAATTTCTCCGGTCGCGCGATCGCGAACCAGCGAGGCGCGCCCGCTGATGCCGTCGCCGTCGGCGTCATCAGGGTCTGCACGGGAAAGGATATCCGCCTCATGGATCGCCTCGATCAGTCCCAATCCGATCATCTGCGGCGCCACCCGCGGCGAAAGCGTCGTTGTCGGATCAAGGGCGCCGTAGGCGAGATCGCGCACCGCATAGGTCGGCTTGCGCAGGAAGACCAGTTCGCCGTCCGCCAGCGTGACCGGCAGCTCGGAGTAGGTCATCTTCATCTGACCTTCGGCGGCAAGCCCCGGCACCGCCCTGTCCTGCAACTGCGCGCCGTAGATCGGGTCGGGGAAATTGGCCATGTCGTAGGTCGCCAGCATCTGCCGTTCGCCGTCGTTGCGCGGCGCCCGGGCGAGCCGGTAGAGCATCGAGGTGCCGTCGCTGGCGCCTTCGGGCGGGCCGCCACGCCCATCGCGCGGATGGCAGCTGAGGCAGGACCTTGCATTGTAGAGCGGCCCCAGGCCATCGGACGCCTGGGTTGACGAGGGCGAGGACACCCAGAGCTTTTCGAACAGCGCATCGCCCAGCTTGAATCCCTCTTCATCCTCGAAAGCCAAGTTTGCGGAAAACTGAGTGAAGCTGTCCTGATCGTTCGGGGCGATCGACGTTCCGGCTCCCGCCGACATCGCCTCGTATCGTTCTGCCTTGGAGAAATCCGTGACCGGCACAGTGATCGCCTCGACGCGGCGAAGGTCGGCCTCGGAGAGATCGTCGCGCTTGTGCTTGAGCGCGGAGGTATCGTCTGACGCCTGAACTGCCGCCGCAACAAGAAACAGCGCCAGGAGCGACTGCAGAAGGGAGCGGGCAATGCATGCGTTCATCGATTGAGGATCGGGCCGCGTCCGTAACGGCGCGGCCCGCCTTTTCAGCTTATTGGAAAACAGCGTTAGGATTATCCAAGCTGTCGGAACCTTCAAGCTCAATCGTGCCGAGGTCGAGCGACGCGATGACGCGCTGCACGGTCTTGGCCTGGGCGATCAGGCCGTCGATCGCGGCCTGGACGGTGGCGTTGCCCTCGGCATTGCCTTCGCCGATCATCTGGTCGTAGGCCTCGACGGTTTCGGCGCGCTTGGCCATCGCCTGCATCTTCTCGACCGTGGTGGCGAGATCCTTGGTCATTTCCTTGTCGAGTGCCGCGTCCTTGGTGGCAACGAGTTCGGAAAGCGAGGCGCCGGTCAGCTTGGTGCCGTCGACGCGGGTATATTCGCCGGTATAGGCCGACTGGATGCCGATCGCGTCGTGCAGGTGCGAGTTGTGGGTGTTGTCGGAGAAGCAGTCGTGCTCTTCTTCCGGGTCATGCAGCAGGATGCCGAGCTTCATGCGCTCGCCTGCAAGCTCGCCATAGGAGAGCGATCCCATGCCGGTCAGGATGGCGGTCAGGCCAGCCTTCGGATCGGCTTCGACGGCCTTGGTCGCCGCGCCATCCGGCGTCCAGTTGGCAACCATTTCCTTCAGGTCCGAAACGAGCAGTTCGGATGCAGCCTTCAAATAGGCGCCACGCCGATCGCAATTGCCGCCGGTGCAGGCCTTGGTGTCGTAATCCGTGTAGGGGCGGTTGCCGGCGCCAGCCTTGGTGCCGTTCAGGTCCTGGCCCCAGAGCAGGAATTCGATGGCGTGATAGCCCGTGGCGACGTTCGCCTCGATGCCGCCTGCTTCCTGTAGGGTACCCGCCAGCAGTTCCGGCGTGATGTTGGTGGCGTCGACATCCTTGCCGTCGATCTTGATCGTCTTGTTGGCGATCACGTTGGCGGTGAAGAGACCGTTCTCGTCGCTCTCGCTGCCGTAGCTCGGATCGACATAGTCGATCAGGCCTTCGTCCAGCGGCCAGGCGTTGACCTTGCCTTCCCACTCGTCAACGATGGCGTTGCCGAAGCGGTAGACTTCCGTTTCCTGGTAGGGGTGGCGGGCCTTGAGCCAGGCTTCGCGCGCCGCCTTCAGCGTTGCTTCGCTGGGGGTCGCGATCAGCGCGTCGATTGCCTTGTCGAGCGCCTCAGCGGTGATCAGCGCATCTTCGAACTTGGCGTGCGCGACGACGGTGTAGTGCTTTACAACGGCGGCCGCATCGGTGGCGGCCTGCGCCGGCTGCAGGGCCAGCGTCGACGTTGCCGTCATGAGCGCCAGCGCCGCGGCGCGGATGAAATTCTTGGTCATGACCCTCTCCTGTTCTTCTCCCGGCGTGACCGGAACGGACACCGCGGGACGGCGTCATTGCTCGGCAATGGGTCGTGGAAAATCCCCCGCCGACCCGCCGGAGCTTGATTGTCATGAACCAAAAGTAAACTGGTGTCAAAGTGTATAGTTTAGAACGTTTTCAATCTGATGCCGGCGGTTTGGCGCAGTGTCGAAGCCGCCGGCGAGGCGCTCAGGCCTTGCGCTGCATCAGGCAGAAGAAGAAGCCGTCGGTGCCGGTGGAAGCCGGCGTCAGCGTCACCGTCTTCATGTCGGCGGACCATGGCTGCGGCTTGTCGGTACCGAATAGCCCGGCCCAGATGTCGGCGGCCGACAGGATCTCGAATTCCGGATTGTCTTCGCAGAAGCCGTAGACTTGCGCCTCGTTCTCCTCGGGAAGCACCGAGCAGGTGACGTAGATCAGGTGTCCGCCCGGCCGCACGAACTGCGCAGCACTTGCCAGCGCTTCTTCCTGCTGGGAGATCCGCTCTTCGAGGTTCTTCTGGTTGAGCCGCCACTTGGTGTCGGGGCGGCGACGCCACGTTCCGGTGCCGGTGCAAGGCGCATCGACGAGAACCCGATCGAAACGGCCGGCAAGCGGCGCCAGGCTGTCGGCGGAATCGTGTACCTGGACATTGCGCGTTCCAGCGCGCTTCAGCCGTTCGATGATCGGCGCCAGGCGCTTGCGGTCGGTGTCGTAGGCGTGCACCTGGCCCTTGTTGTTCATCGCAGCCGACATGGCGAGCGTCTTGCCGCCGCCGCCGGCGCAATAGTCGAGCACCTGTTCGCCTTCCTGCGGGAAGGCGAGATCGGCGACGATCTGCGATCCCTCGTCCTGGACTTCGAACCAGCCTTTCTGGAAGGAAAGCTCGGCGGTGACGTTCGGCAGGCGCGAGGCGCCTTCGCCGGCGGGAATACGAATACCGTTGCGGGCGATCGTTGCGGCTTCAGCGCCGCTGCGCTCCAGCGCCTTCAGCACCTTGTCCCGGGTCGACTTGAGCGTGTTGGCGCGCAGATCGAGCGTCGGACGCCCGGCGAGCGCCTTGGCTTCGTCGAGCCAATCCTCGGAGAAGTTTTCCTCGAAGGATGCCTGCACCCATTCGGGAATGTCGCCCTGGATGTGGGGCGCGGCATCATCGAGGCGGCGCGTCGCGAAGGCCTGCGCCATGTCGGCGGACGGCATCTCGGGTGCGAATTTGTCGCCATCGAGTTCGGCCGCCAGCGCTTCGGGGGAAAAGCCCCACTGGCGGTACATCACGGCGTGGCCGAGAGCGGCGGCGCTGTCGCTGTCCATCAGGTAGGCGTGGGAGAGCTTCATGCGAAGCGCGTCATAGACGATGTTGCCGATCGCCGATCGATCGCCGGAGCCGGCGAAGCGATGGGAAAGGCCCCAGTCCTTGAGTGCGTCGGCGACCGGGCGCTTCCGCTTTTCGATGTCCTCAAGAACCTCAATGGCTCCAGCGAGCCTGCCGCCCAATCGCATCTTCGATCAACTCCTTTTTCGCCGTGGTAGCGGCGATGGCATCGAAGAGCAAGACGCTGGCCGGGATTAAACGCGGGGAAGTGGCGAGGAACAGTACTTCTCAAAGCAGAACCGCCCGGATCGGATGCCGGACGGAAGTATTTTACGATCAGGAATTGACGACGCGATAACAGATGCTGGCGTGGCCGGAGCTGATCATGCCGATCTGCGAGGCGGCTGCTTTGGAAAGATCGATCACACGGCCACGGATGAACGGGCCACGATCGTTGATGCGAACGATTACACTCTTGCCGTTGCGCTTGTTGGTGACCTGCACCTTGGTGCCGAATTTCAGACTGCGATGGGCGGCGGTGAGGCGGGCGGCGTTCATACGTTCGCCGGAAGCCGTCTTGGAGGTCAGCGCATACCAGGAAGCACCGCCGCAGCCGGCGCCTGCTGCCTGGCTGTCGGAAACGGAACCGAGGCCGATCCCGGCGGTGAACAGCGCTGCCGCAGCAACAGTCTTGATTTTCGCTGGCGTCAAACTGGCGACCCTCGGTTAGAGCTCTTGGGCTGGAGCTCTTGGTTAATTCTGTCGAAGATCGCTAATTGGGGCGAAAAATGGCGAAAACGTGCTTCAACCATTTACGTTTTATTAGGATCTATTAAAAAAGGACGAAAATTAAAAAACGAAGATTGTTTGAAATAGTTTAAATGGAACCCGGAAGTTCTTTGGAATCAGCGGTTGAACGCTAAATGCGGCGCGCACGCGAGCCGAGATATCGGCTTAACGAAAAAAATCATTAAAAATTTCGAATTGAACGAATCGTCCGGAATCCGGATGGTCAAAAATGCGTCACTACCGCTGTGGTTGCATTCAATTCGCCGAGTATAGAATGAATATCTCACGAAGGTCACAATTAAGCGCCTCCGTGAGATCACCATTACTAACGATCATGCTATCGACAATGTTCCATTGCGAACGGAATATTTTGACTGGTTCGCGCAGCAATTGTTCATTGGCCGCGCCAGCTGTCCGTCTGCCACATTTGCGCAAGCGAGACGCGATAATCGGGATAGGCGAGTTCGAAGCCGGTTTCCCGCAGGCGTGCATTCGAAACGCGCTTGTTTTCGCCATAGAAGGATCGGGCCATCGGCGAAAGCTCGGCGGTTTCGAACGGCATCTCGGGCGGCGGCTCGACGCCCATCAGCCGCGCGGCCTCGGCAACGATATCCTGCGGTGGTGCCGGCTCGTTGTCGGTGATGTTGAAGATCCCACCCTGAAGTCTTTCGGAGAGGTAGGATGTGGCAGCGCCGATATCTTCCACACGAATGCGATTGAACACCTGGCCGGGCTTGATCAGCCGGCGGGCCGTGCCGTTGGCGAGATTGCAGAAGGCGTTGCGTCCGGGGCCGTAAATGCCGGAAAGCCGTAGCACAGCGACGGGAACAGCGTGTTTGGCGCCGAAGGCAAGCCAGGCGTCTTCCGCCTCGACTCGCTCCACCGAGCGCGCCGAGACCGGTTTGGACAACATGTCTTCCGTCACCCACTGACCGCCATGGTCGCCATAGACGCCGACGGTGGAGAGATAGCCGATCCAGCGAAGGGCAGGGGCAAGCGTGGCGAGGTCGGTGCTGCCGGGGCGGAACATCGGGTCGCCGTCGCGGCCGGGAGCGATCGACTGGATCAGATGGGTCGCCTGCCGCAAGGCGTCTGCCAGTTCGTCGGAAACCGTATCGCCGTCGAAGACGATCGGGCGGATGCCCGCTTTTGCGAGTTTGGCAGCCTTTTCCGCACTGCGGGTCGTACCAGTGACGCTATCGGCCTTGTCGGCCAGTGCGCGCGCGATCGCCATGCCGGAATAACCGGCGCCAAGAATCAGGACATGCATCGGCTTACTCCCGCCATTTGCCATTCGGACAACACTTCTTCGTCGCTCTCCGCACCGCATTGCCTCTCATGGGCCGCAAGCGCATCGGGCGAGATCAATAGTGACAAAGCCCACACCGCCATCGCCCTCACCATCGGGGAGGTATCGCTGGTCAACGTCTTGCAGGCTGCGACCAGGCTGTCATCGCCGGAATTGCCCGCTGCGATCAAGACATTTCTGACGAAGCGGTCACGCCCGATGCGTTTGACCGGCGAGCCCGAGAAGAAGGTCCTAAATGTCGGGTCGTCGAGGGTCAGGAGAAAGGCGAGCGACGGCGCCTTCAGGTCATCGCGCGCCTTCAGTTTCATCTCCGACGCCTGCTGCGCGAACTTGTTCCAGGGGCAGGCGGCAAGACAGTCGTCGCAGCCATAGATGCGATTGCCGATCAGCGGACGCAGCGTCGGGTCGATCGGCCCCTTGTGCTCGATTGTCAGGTAGGAAATGCAGCGCCGCGCGTCGATGCGGTAGGGGGCGGGGAAGGCAGCGGTGGGACAGGCGTTGACACAGGCACGACAGGAGCCGCAATGGTCGCGCTCGGCGGCGTCGAAGGCAAGTTCCGCCGTGGTGAACAGGCTGCCGAGAAACAGCCAGGAGCCGAACTCGCGGCTGACGAGATTGGTGTGTTTGCCTTGCCAGCCGATGCCTGCCTTTTCGGCGAGCGGCTTTTCCATCACCGGTGCCGTGTCGACGAACACCTTCACGTCTTCGCCGGCACGTGCCGCAAAGCGGGTCGCGACCTCTTTCAGGCGGCCCTTGATGATATCGTGATAGTCGCGGTTCTGGGCATAGACGGAGATCGCACCGCGATCCGGCTGGTCGAGGATGCCGCGCGGGTCTTCCTCCGGGCCGTAGTTCATTCCGAACATGACGACCGAGCGCACGTTGCTCCAGAGGGTTCGCGGATCGGAGCGGCGCTCCGCCGTTTCGGCCAGCCATTCCATCGTGCCGTGGAAGCCCTCGTCGAGGAATTCCACGAGCCGCGCCGGCGCCTCCGGTATGGCATCGGGCCGGGTGATGCGACAGACGTCGAAGCCCTTGTCGGCCGCCTCGGCCTTCAGGAATTCCGTCAGCTTCTGCCGCCGTCGCTCCTGGTTTTCAGCCTTGGCAGCACTGCCGGGCACGGCACTATCCTCAGAAATCGAGATCCGCATAATGCGGAACCGGTGTGATACCGCGCACGCGCTCGGAGAGCAGCGGGCGGAAGGAGGGGCGGGACTTCAGCCGCTGATACCATTCCTTGGCGGTCGGCGCGTCCGACCAGTCGATCTCGCCGAGATAGTCGAGCACCGAAACCGTCGCGGCCGCCGCAAGGTCGGCATAGGAGATCCGGTCGCCTGCAAGCCAGGGCCGCGACCCGGCAAGCCACGACAGGTACTTCATGTGCTGGCGGATATTGGCGCGCGAGGTGCGCAGCACCTTGCTGTCAGGTGCGCCGCCGCCCTGGTCCGGCGTCATCTGCAGTTTGAAGATGCGCTCGCGCACCAAGGGGCGCGTCACGTCGGCTTCCATCTTGTGAAGGAACCATTCGGCCAGCCGGCGGATTTCGGCGCGCTGGAACGGATCTTCCGCCAGAAGCCGCCGATCCCGCTTCATGATGCCGTTCGTCTCGTCGAGATATTCCGAGATGATCGTGGCGCCACAAAGCGCCCTCATACTGTCGTCAACATAGACCGGTAACGTGCCCGCCGGATTCAGCGTCAGAAAGTCTCGCCGGTTTTCCCAGGGCTGTTCCTCGGTCAATTCCGTCTGGTAGCCGTATTCCGAAAGGATCAGGCGCACGAACCGCGAAGCGGAGGACATGGGGTGATGGTACAGTGTCGGCATCGATGATCTGGCTTCTTATGGTCTTTTTTCAGGGAACGTCAGCGTGGCGGCGCATGCGTCTGGCCACGGCTCATCAGAAAAAGCTATAGGAACTTGTGGTGGCAAACACAAGCGAATCAGCCTTTTCCTCCCACTCCAAAACTTGTCAGGAAAATCTTATATATGGCGGATCAATCGATCATCAGCGCGCTCGTCCTCGGTCTCATCGAGGGATTGACGGAGTTCATCCCCGTGTCTTCGACGGCGCATGTGCTCCTCGCCGGGCACTTCCTCGGCTTCAGATCGCCGGGCAACACCTTTGCCGTTCTGATACAGCTCGGCGCCATCCTGGCGATCCTGCTCGTCTATTTCCAAAGACTTCTGTCGATCGCACTGGCGCTGCCGACGAGCGTCAAGGCCCGCCGCTTCGTCGTGTCGGTGCTGCTCGCCTTCCTGCCGGCCGCCATCATCGGCGCAATCGCCCATGACTTCATCAAGACCGTGCTGTTCGAAACGCCGATCCTGATCTGTGTCGTGCTGATCATTGGCGGCTTCATCCTGCTTGCGATCGATCGGATGCCGCTGACGCCGCGCTACACCGACGTCATGGACTATCCGCCGTCGCTGGCGCTGAAGATCGGCCTGTTCCAGTGCCTGGCGATGATTCCCGGCACCTCGCGCTCCGGTGCGACGATTGCCGGCGCTCTGCTGATGGGAACGGACAAGCGGTCGGCGGCGGAGTTCTCGTTCTTCCTGGCCATGCCGACGATGCTCGGCGCCTTCACGCTCGACCTCTACAAGAACCGTGATGCGCTGTCGTTCGACGATTTCACACTGATTGCCGTCGGCTTCATCGCGGCGTTCGTCGCCGGCATCTTCGTCGTCCGCTCGCTCTTGGACTTCGTCTCGCGCCGCGGCTTCACGCCATTTGCGATCTGGCGCATCGTCGTCGGCACCGCCGGCCTTATCGGCCTCTGGATGCTCGGTTGAGAACAGCTACTGCATAATTCTCTAAATCGATCCGATTTAAGGGCGAAATTATGCAGCAAATATAAAGAGATACAGCGTCCTTTGCGCGTCATATTTGACGCGCGGCGCTGTAAAAATAAAACCGCGTGCGTTTCAGATGAAACGCACGCGGTCCCTGGCCCCCGCCAAAAACTTGTAGCTAATCGCCCGATGGGCGCCGGCTTACTTGCCGGAAAGGTCGATCGACGCCGTCGTGCACGGGTCGACGCCATAGGCCGGCGTGCAGCCCTTGCGGCTGCTCGCGACCGTGTTCGGCGCGACGAAGGAGCCAGCCAGAATGATCAGTGCCGCAGACGCAAAAAAGATTGCGATCGACTTGCCCATGGACGCCATGCCTTTCGAGAGTGATGCTGCCGCCGCCGAGACTTACCTGTCATCGGGGCGCGGGGCGGTTTTTATGCGTTGGATATGTCTTGATCAATATCAGGACATGTTGAATCTGCGGTAAATGCCATTCGCTTTTGTCACTGCGGCAGAACTGCAACGCTGTTGCCTTGATGACACAATAAAAAAGCCGCCGGCAGGGCCGGCGGCGATCGAAAGAGGCTTTCTGGGCTGCTGCCTCAGGCGGCGCGGCCGCTGCGTGTATACTGGCCCTGCGGGCGATAGCGCACGAGATAGGTCGACAGGATCGATTCCAGCATCGTCGGCGTGATGCCGATGCCGCCAAGCGTCCGGCCTTCGGATTCGGCCTTGGCCGAGACGATATTGTCGGATTTCAGCAACACCACCTGGTCGGGCGTTATCGGCGGCGTGATGAAGGGGATCATCGACGCGACGCGGCCCATCAGCGAGGCGATGCCGAAGGGCACCGATACCAGCGAGCGCTTGCGATCGATGGTCTGGAGCATGATCTCGAGACATTCGCGGAAGGTGAGGACGTCAGGTCCGCCGAGTTCGTAAATCGTGCCAGCCGACAGCTTGCCGTCGACCGAGCGGGCAACGACCTCGGCGACATCGGTGACATAGACCGGCTGGAACTTGGTGTTCCCGCCGCCGATCAGTGGCAGCGCCGGTGCGAACCGGGCCATTTGGGCGAACTTGTTGAAGAAGCCGTCCTCCGGTCCGAAGACGATCGACGGGCGCAGGATGATCGCGTCCGGCAGCGTTTCCAGGATCGCGGCTTCGGCACGCCCCTTGGTGCGGGCGTAGCTCGATTCCGACTTGGCGTCCGCGCCGATCGCCGAGATATGCGTTAGCTTGGCGCCGACATTGCGCGCGGCTTCCGCAACCGCTCGGGCGCCGAAATCCTGCACGGCGTCGAAGGTGTTGCGGCCGCTCTCGAACAGGACGCCGACGCAGTTGATGACATGGTCGGAGCCTTCGACGGCGCGGTCGACCGACTTGCGATAGCGCAGGTTGGCCTGGACGAACGAGATCTGGCCGACATTGCCGAGCGGCTGCAGGTGGCCTGCAAGATCCGGCCGGCGAACGGCAACGCGGATGCGGTAGCCGCGCTTGGCGAGTGCACGTACGACATGACGGCCGACGAACCCGGATCCGCCGAAAATCGTCACCAGCGGCGGAAGGTTGGACAAGGTCATGGGAAGTGCACTCCTGATCTCATTTGGAAGAATTGTTTGCTACATAGCCCAACAGCCGCGAGAGGTGAAGGCCAATCCTCGCGGCGGGCGGCGTTGCCGTGGTTGGCAACACTCGTCGGTCAGATGCCCTCGACGACCACCATCTCGGCGTCTGCCACCTGTTGGCGGATCGCCGCGGCAATCTGGTACTCGGGGGAATTATAGCAGTCGACAGCGGCCTGAAGCGATGGAAATTCGATGACGACGTTGCGGGCGCGAACCCCACCTTCCAGCCGCTCGAATTCACCGCCGCGCGCCAGGAAATTGGCGCCGTATTTCTCGAAGGCCGGCTTTGCGGCCGCCACATAGTCCTTGTAGCGTTCGGGGTCTCGCACATCGACCCGTGCGATCCAATATCCTTTTGCCATGCTGAACTCCTCGTCTTCAGGCATCGAAAGCAGACGGGAGTGTTACTTCCGGCAAATTCCGGGCAAGGTCAAGCGGAACGGTTGCAGAGGGCGGCGATGTACGAGAGGGATCGCCGACCTGTTGCACGCGGGTGTCACGATCAGCGCGAAAGCGCGCCGTTCATCTCGTCGAGGATGCCGCGCGCGGCGACAAGCGGATCTGCGGCTGCGACGATTGGGCGCGCGACGACGAGGTGGCTCGATCCGGCCTTCAGCGCGTCGGCGGGTGTCATGACGCGCTTCTGGTCGCCCTTCTCGGCTCCGGCCGGGCGGATGCCTGGGGTCACCAGAGCCATGTCGGGGCCGATGATCTTGCGCACCGCGGAGGATTCCTCGGCCGAGCAGACGATGCCGCCCATGCCGGCGGCACGGGCCTGTTCGGCCCGGCGCAGCACCAGCGTGTGCGGGTCGTATTCGTAGCCCGCATCGATCACGTCCTGCTCGTCCATCGAGGTGAGCACGGTAACGCCGAGCAGGCAGAGATCCGATCCCCTGGCTGCCTCGACCGCCGCCTTCATCGCCTTGGGGTAGGCGTGCAGCGTCAGCATCGACATGCCCATCTTGACGATGTTCTCGACGCCCTTGGCCACCGTGTTGTCGATGTCGAGCAGCTTCATGTCGAGGAAGACCTTCTTGCGGCTTGCGGCCAGATCGCGGGCGAACTCGAGCCCTCCGGCAAACACCAGTTGGTAGCCGATCTTGTAGAAGGTCACGTCGTCACCAAGCGTGGTAACGATCTTTTCAGCCTCTGCGATTGTCGGAAGATCCAGGCCGACGATCAGTCGGTCGCGTGCGGTCTCGGTCATGTCGCGGTCACCCCCTGCCAGAATTCCATCGGGGTCCAGTCGCATGTGAGGGCGCGATCCGCAAGACGGAACGCGAAGAGATTGCCGCCGCCGCCGCCCTTCTGGTCGGCGCTTCGGCTGATGGCGGTGCCGCCCAGCTTGCACTTCAAGAGGGTACCGACGCCGCCATGGCCGACGAAAGCGATCGGGATTTTGGCGTCGTGTTCGTCAAGGATACGAAAGACGGCAGCCGAGATGCGGGCCTGCGCGTCGACGGCGCGCTCCCAGCCGTTGAAGCTTTCGTTCGGATTGGCGAAGAACCAGTCCGCCGCCCTCTCGAATTCCGGGGGCGGCAGGAAGCCGGTGGCCGAGCGGTCGTTCTCGCCCATCGTGTCGTCGGTCTCGATCGCGACGCCGGCCGCTCCGGCCAGAAGGTTCGCGGTCTCGATCGCCTTGGTCTCGTCGCTCGAAACGATCCGCCCGAGCGTTCGAACCCACGGCTGCCGCGCCGTCGCTTCCGCTCGCGCATATCCGATCTCCGACAGTCCCCATTTCGGCACGGGAACTGCCGGATCGATCTGCACTTGCGGGTGCGTGATATACAGACCGAACAATGGTGTGCCCTGTCAGTGCGCTTTGCGGTAGACCCAGAGCTGCGCCGGGGGAATGTTGCGCACGACGAAATCGAGATGCTGGATGCTGTAGCGGTCGGGCATGGCAACCACAGGCGACAGCGGACCATAGGAGATCTGCACGACGGGACGGCCGACCGGGATGCGCGACAAAAGATCCACGATCAGCTCGACGCGACGATGCATCGGGAAATTGAGCAGCGGCACGGCAGACACGACGCTGTCGAAGGTCCGGTCCGTCATCGCGCCAAGCGTCTGCTTGAGATCGAACGCGTCGCCGTTGATGAAGTTGACGCCGGCAAAGTTTGCCTTGAGCTGCTGGTAGAAGTCGGTGGAGTACTCGACGGACACCAGATCTTCCGCTGCTAGACCGCGCTCCAGGATCGCCTTGGTGATGACGCCGGTTCCGGGGCCGAGTTCAAGAACCGGCAATCCGGAATGGGGATTGATGACGCTCGCCATGCGGCGGGCGGTGACGGAAGACGTCGGAAGGATTGCCCCGACCGCCTTCGCATTGCTCATCCACCCCTTGAAGAAACGGATCTCCTCGTCGAATTTCCGGCCAAGCCGTTCCTTCACCTTCACGCGCAAATTCATTGAACCCCTCAAAACCGTCGTCCTCTCATACGGATCGTCCGGTTCCGCTGATTCGAGCGGGGAACGGACATTGCAGACATAATGTGATCCCATCTGCGGCAAAAACAAGTCTGTCTACGCCTGAAAGCGTCGTCTTATCAACAGCACGCGAATATCAGCGCCAACAAAAAACCCGCCACGCGCGGCGTGACGGGTCTTAATTTTTCACCGCGGCACGGGCGGCTAAACCCGCATCGGCATCAGCACGTAAAGCGCGTCCTCGGCCGCCAGATCGCGCACCAGCGTCGGCGAGCCCGGGTCGGCCAGCATGAAGATGGCGTCGGTTCCCGTCAGCTGCGAGGTGATGTCGAGCAGGTATTTTGCATTGAAACCGATTTCGAGCGGGTCGTGCTCGTAGCCGACCGGCAGCTCTTCCGTCGCGCTGCCCGAATCCGGGTTGTTGACCGTCAGCGTCATCTGGCCGTCGGCCAGCGCCAGCTTCACGGCGCGTCCGCGTTCGGAGGAAATCGTCGAAACGCGGTCGACGGCCTGGGCGAAGGACTGGCAATCGACGCGCAGTTCCTTGTCGTTGTTGGCCGGTATAACGCGCTGGTAATCCGGGAAGGTGCCGTCGATCAGCTTTGAGGTCATCACGATCGAGCCGATCGTCAGGCGAATTTTGGCGTCCGATACTTCGAGCGTCACGATGATATCGGGGTTGTCGAGTAGCTTCTGCAGTTCGCTGACGGTCTTGCGCGGAATGATGATGCCCGGCATGCCCTCGGAGCCGGACGGCGCTTCGACGTCGGCGCGCGCAAGGCGGTGGCCGTCGGTTGCCACGGCGCGCAGCTTCAGGTCGCCCTTGCTCTCGACCGTGTGCACGAAGATGCCGTTGAGATAGTAGCGGGTCTCCTCGGTCGAGATCGCGAACTGCGTCCGGTCGATCAGCATCTTCAGGTCGGTCGCCTTGAGGCGGAAGGTGTGGGAGAAGCTGCCGGCCGTCAGGTCGGGGAAATCGGATTGCGGCAGGCACTGCAGTGAGAATTTCGAGCGGCCGGAGGCGACCGTCATCGCTGTGCCTTCGGCGTTGGTCGCCAGCAGCACTTCCGAGCCATCGGGCAGCTTGCGCACGATGTCATAAAGCAGGTGCGCCGGAACCGTGGTGGCGCCGGCCTGTTCCACCTGCGCCGGCGTCGCCTCGGTGATCTCGAGATCGAGGTCGGTCGCCTTCATCTCGAGGCTCGCGCCGTCGGAGCGCAAAAGAACGTTCGAGAGGATCGGGATCGTGTTTCGCCGTTCGACCACGCGGTGAACGTGGTTCAGCGACTTCAGGAGATTGGACCGCTCGAGAGTAATGCGCATGGGATGCTACCGCTTTCAACCGTTGCTGGGCGGGCGAGGCTCCCGCCGCAGCGTCAACTGCGAGTGTCCCGGCCGACCGACCGGAAGGATGTGGACCGGCAAAATGGCAGAAACAGCGCCTGAAAAGCAAGGGGTTTGACTGGCGCTGTCCCCAGATGACGCACCAGCCGGCCGCTTGGCGCCCTTGCTCTGCCATGTCGGCTCACTCATAAAGACTAAAACCGGTCAGCCGGCATCGCCATCAGGAAGCTGCAGTTGGAAAAACATAAGACGTCGGACGCCTCGGATGGGCAGAAGCAGCGCAGCTATCGGCTGCACAATGCCAGCATTCCCGCGCGTCCGCTCGATGTCGCGCTCTATCTGGTGGCGACGCCGATCGGCAATCTTGGCGACATCACCCTGCGGGCGCTTGAAACGCTTGCCGGCGCCGACGTGCTCGCCTGCGAGGACACCCGCGTCACCCGCGTGCTGCTCGACCGTTACGGCATCGTCAACCGGCCCTACGCCTACCACGAGCATAATGCCGACGAGGTCGGCCCGCGGCTGCTGGCGGCTCTTGGCGAGGGCAGATCGGTGGCGCTAGTCTCCGATGCCGGCACGCCGCTTGTCTCCGATCCCGGCTATCGCCTGGCGCAGCTGGCGATCGATGCAGGCTATCGCGTCGTGCCGATCCCAGGCGCCTCAGCCCCGCTTGCCGCCCTTGTCGGTTCGGGCCTGCCCAACGACGCCTTTCTCTTCGCCGGTTTCCTGCCGACCAAGGACAAGGCCAAGCGCGATCGGCTGCAGGAGTTGGCGACGGTGCCGTCGACGCTCATGTTCTTCGAATCGCCGCACCGGATTGCCGCCACGGTGGCGGCTGCCGCCGCCGTGCTCGGCGAAAACAGAAAGGCGGCCGTGTGCCGCGAACTGACCAAGACCTTCGAGGAATTCCGCCGTGGCACGCTCGGCGAACTCAAGGCGTTTTACGACGATGCCGGCGCGGTCAAGGGCGAGATCGTGTTCGTGATCGGCCCGCCGGACGCGCCGCCGGAACCGGAGGCCGCCGACGTTGATGCGCTGTTGACGCGGCTCATCGCCGATATGTCGACCGGCAAGGCGGCGACCGAGGCAGCAAAGCAGACGGGCCTTCCGCGCAAGGAGCTTTACGACCGGCTGCTGGAACTCAAGGGCCGCCATGGCGACTGAAGGGCCCGATCGACGCAGGCTTGGGGCTCAGAGGCGCGGTCGGTTCGCCGAGTATCGCGCGGCCCTCTGCCTGATCGTCAAAGGGTACCGCATCGTCGCCATGCGTCATCGCACCAAACTGGGCGAAATCGACATCATTGCGCGGCGGGGTGATCTCATCGCCTGCGTCGAGGTCAAGGCCCGGCGCTCGGCCGACGACGGGGTCTTCGCCGTCACCGGAACGGCGCAGCACCGCATTCGCGCGGCCAGCGATCTCTGGCTCGCACGCCAACCCGATTTCGCCAGGCTTTCCGTCCGTTACGATATCATCACGGTGACACCCTGGCGCTGGCCGCGACA
Source organism: Ensifer sp. 1H6 (assembly GCF_001976035.1). Taxonomy (NCBI): domain Bacteria; kingdom Pseudomonadati; phylum Pseudomonadota; class Alphaproteobacteria; order Hyphomicrobiales; family Rhizobiaceae; genus Ensifer; species Ensifer sp. 1H6. The sequence goes on from NZ_MOAI01000006.1 coordinate 76,979, forward strand.
CCTGCCCGATGCGTTCTGAACCGGCGCGGGATGAGGGAAAATGATTGCGGTGTTCCGCCCGCATCCCGTCTTGGAACAGATTCGCGAATTTGTAATCGTCCCGACATAAAAGCGTTACCGGCCTGTCATTGAAGGCCACTAGTCCACTGCCATCCGCAACTCGGTGGAGAGGACCAGTCATGTTCAAGAAAATTTCACTCGCAGCTTTCACCCTTGCTTTTTCGGCAACCTCGTCGCTAGCCGCAACCAATATTACCTGGTGGCACGGCATGGCCGGCCGCAACGGCGAGGTCATCAACGAGATCTCGCAGAAGTTCAACGAAGCCCAGAGCGCCTGCGCGCTGACCCCGGTTTCGAAGGGCACCTATGAGGAAGCGCTCGCTTCCGGCATCGCCGCATTCCGCTCTGGCGAACAGCCGAACATTCTGCAGGTCTTCGACGCCGGTGCAGCGACCATCATCAACGCCAAGGGCGCCGTCGTTCCCGCCGAAGATCTGATCATCAAGGCCGGCCACAACTTCGACCGCAATGCCTTCATCGACGGCGTGCGCTACTTCTACGCCGATAGCGAAGGCAAGTTCGTCGGCATGCCGTTCAACTCGTCGGCCCCGATCATGTACGTGAACGACGAAGCCCTGAAAAAGGCCGGCGTCGAAGCACCGAAGACCTGGGAGGAGTTCGAGGCTGCAGCACCGAAGCTGAAAGCCGCCGGCTACATCCCGCTCGTCCAGTCGCAGCTCACCTGGCAGTTCACCGAGAACTTCTTCTCGCGCAACAACATCCAGTTCGCCACCAACAACAACGGCTACGACAGCGTCGCCGACACCAAGCTCAAGGTCACCGATCCGAACCTGGTCATGATGTTCGACAAGCTCAAGGCCTGGAAGGACGAAGGTTACTTCGCCTTTTACGGCGCCGGCTGGAACGACAACCAGAAGGTCTTCGAAGAAGGCAAGGCTGCATTCTGGATCGGTTCGTCCGGTTCGTTCGGCGGCCTGCAGAAGACGGCGCAGATGCCGTTCTCGGCGACGTTCCTGCCCTACTGGAACGCAATCGAGGGTGCCGGCACTAACTCCTTCATCGGCGGCGCGGCACTGTTTGCCATGTCGGGCAAGTCGGACGAGGAAAATAAGTGCGTCGCCGACTTCTTCCAGTTCCTGACCTCGCCTGAAATCCAATACTTCTACCACAAGGCAACCGGCTACGTGGCCATCACCAAGGCAGCCTACGAGCTTGCCCAGAAGGACGGCTACTACAAGGAAAAGCCGGTCGCGGAAGTCGGCATCAAGCAGCTGATGCTGCCGGCCGGCGACTGGTCGAAGGGCTACCGCCTCGGCTTCTACCCGCAGATCCGCGAGATCATGGAACGCGAATACGGCCGCATCTTCTCCGGTGAAACCACGGTCAAGGACGCCTTCGACACGATCGAGAAGGACGGCAACGAGCTGCTCGCCCGCTTCGCCAAGACGGCTGGCTGATCTCGATGACCTCTGGAACGGAAAGCCTCCCCGCACCGCGGGGAGGGACGGGAACGGACGGGCGTCGCTTCGGCGCCCTCCGGCTGTTCGGCGGCAAACCGAAGGACGGCGACGCGACTGCCAAGCGCGTGCAGTTCTCCTCGCCTTACCTGCCCTACCTCTTTCTCGCGCCGCAGCTGGCGATCATCTTCGTGTTCTTCTACTGGCCGTCGATCCAGGCGATCCAGTCGTCCTTTTATCTGGAAGACCCGTTCGGCTTCGGCTCGACCTTCGTCGGCATGGCGAACTACACCGACGTGCTGAAGTCGGGCGAATATCTGGGCATCTCGCGCTTCACGGCGATCTTCACCACGCTCGTCACCTTCTTCGCGCTGTCGATCGGCCTGTTGCTCGCCGTCAAGGCGGATGGGGTCATCCGCGGCAACGCCACCTACAAGACGCTGCTCATCTGGGTCTATGCGATCGCGCCCCCGGTTGCCGGCCTCATCGGCATGATGTTCTTCGACCAGCATATCGGCCCGATCGTCGAGCTTGCCCGCTGGTTCGGCTGGGATATCAAGGTCGGTCTCAACTATTTCGATACGGCTTTTTCGATGATCGTCGTCTCGGTCTGGAAGCAGATCCCTTACAACTTCATCTTTTTCCTCTCCGGCCTGCAGGGTATTCCGGTCGCGGTGCGCGAGGCGGCGGCCATGGATTGCCGCTCGGGCTTCCGCCGCTTCTGGACCGTGATCCTGCCGCTGCTCGCGCCGACCGCCTTCTTCCTTCTGATCATCAATGTCACCTACGCACTGTTCGACACCTTCGGCGTCATCGACGTCATGGTGAAAGACAAGGCGGCGAACAATCCGATCACCCTTGTCTACAAGGTCTACATGGACGGTTTCCGCGGCAACGACCTTGGCGGCTCCTCGGCGCAGTCGGTCATCCTGATGCTCATCGTCTTCGTGCTCACCATCTTCCAGTTTCGCTTCATCGAGCGGCGCGTGCACTACAATTGAGGCGGGGCCGATGTATCGCACCAAGTTTTTCGACCACGTCATCCTCCTCACCGGCGTCTTCATCATGGTGGCACCGGTCGTGGTCGCCTTCATGACGTCGACGCACGAGGCGGCGGATATCCACCGCAACGGCCTCAGCCTCAGCTGGGGCGGCCATTTCGTCGAGACCTACGAGACGGTGCTCACCCGCAAGGGCGGCTTCACCGGCAAGATCACCGGCCTCAACATGATGATGAACTCGATGATCCTCGGCCTCGGCTTCGCGCTCGGCAAGATCGTCTTGTCGATGCTGGCCGCCTATGCGATCGTCTATTTCCGCTTCCGGCTCGCGACCTTCTTCTTCTGGATCATCTTCACGACGCTGCTCCTGCCGCTCGAAGTGCGCATTCTTCCCTCCTACGAGGTGATGAACACGCTGAAGCTGACCAACACCTATACCGGCCTGATCGTGCCGCTGCTCGCGTCGGCGACGGGTACCTTCTATTTCCGTCAGTTCTTCAAGTCGGTGCCGGACGAATTGCTCGAGGCAGCGCGCATCGATGGCGCCGGCCCGTTCAAGTTCTTCATCGACGTGCTGGTGCCGCTGTCGCGCACCATGATGGCGGCGATCTTCATCATCATGTTCGTCTATGGTTGGAACCAGTATCTCTGGCCGACATTGATGACCACGGACGAAGGTTTCTTCACGCTGGTGCGCGGCATCAAGCAGATCCTGCTCGTCTGGGTCGGCTCGAACATCCCCGATTACAACGAGGCCTTTGCTCTGGCGATCCTTGCCATGCTGCCGCCGGTCCTGATCGTGGTGATCTTCCAGCGCTGGTTCATCAAGGGCCTGACGGAAAGCGACAAGTAGACAAAGGAGAGGCGAAGCCGTCTTCGCCGCTTCCTCAAACCGCAATTTACCAACGGAGGCAGCCATGGCGGCCATCACCATCGCCGAGGTCTCGAAGATCTATACCGGCAACGTCGAGGCGGTAAAGTCCGTCTCGATCGATATCGAGGACGGCGAGTTCATCGTGCTTGTCGGCCCGTCCGGCTGCGGCAAGTCCACGCTTCTGCGCATGGTCGCAGGCCTTGAAGGCATCTCGAAAGGCACGGTCAAGATTGGCCCACGCGTCATCAACGAGGTCGATCCGGCTGAGCGCGACATCGCCATGGTTTTCCAGAACTATGCGCTCTATCCGCATATGACGGTCTACCAGAACCTCGCCTACGGTCTGAAGAACCGCAAGACGCCGAAAGCCGAGATCGACGCCCGTGTAGCGGAAGCCGCGCGCATGCTGGAGATCGAGCCCTATCTCGACCGCAAGCCGCGTGCGCTTTCCGGTGGCCAGCGTCAGCGTGTGGCCATGGGCCGCGCCATCGTGCGCAAGCCGGCAGCCTTCCTTTTCGACGAGCCGTTGTCCAACCTCGACGCCAAGCTGCGCGTTTCCATGCGTGGCGAGATCAAGCGGCTGCAGAAGCGCCTCGGCACCACATCGCTTTATGTCACGCACGACCAGCTCGAGGCGATGACGCTGGCCGATCGGCTTGTGGTGTTCAACGGTGGCCGGATCGAGCAGATCGGCCGCCCGCTCGATGTCTACCATCGCCCGGCCTCGACCTTCGTCGCGAGCTTCATCGGCTCGCCCGCCATGAACCTGATCAAGGGCCGCATCGAAGGCTCGCGCCTTTCTGTCGGCACCTACAGGATCGAGCTTGGCGACAGTGCGCCGGTCGAAGGGCCGGTCACCGTCGGCCTGCGCGCCGAGGACCTGCGGCTTGCCGCCGTCGGCGAGGATGCGATGCTGTTTCAGGTCGACTATGTCGAGGAACTCGGCGCGCAACGCCTCGTCCACGGCACCATCGAGGATCAGGCGCTGACCGTGGCGCTTTCTCCCGAAATTCCCTTGTCCGGCGATCTTGCTGTCACGATTGCAACGGGCCGCCTGCATTTCTTCTCGCCCGAGAACGGCAAGCGACTGGAGCGCGGAACGTCTTTCGCCAATACTGCCGAAAGCGCTCGTCCCGTCAGCCTGGAGCCGGCATTGTGATCGAAAAGACTGTCATCAGCCTCACCGTGCCCTCGCAGGAAACCCGCGCCGGTTTCACGGCGATTGAACGTTCGATCGCAGCCCATGATGCCGTGATGGCAGCACTTCCCGAGATGAACAGCATCGAGATCGGCGGCGCGCCGTCGTCGGGCGAGCCGCTTGCCTTTCCGTTTACCATCGCCGCCTGGAACCTGGAGCGCTGCCTGTTTGCGCCGGAAAGTGCCGCGCATCTGGCGGCAACCGACGCGCCGGTCGTGCTGCTCTCGGAAATGGACAACGGCATGGCCCGCACCGGCCAGCGCCACCCGACCGCGGAGGTCGCAGCCACGCTCCAGATGCAATATGCCTACGGCGTCGAGTTCATCGAGCTCGGCCTCGGTTCCGATACTGAACTGGAATTCTGCAAGGACGACTTCAACGAAAAGGGTTTTCACGGCAATGCGTTGATGGCTGCGGTGCCGCTCGGCCGGCCGTTCATGCTCCGCCTCTGGGGCAAACGGCTGTGGTTCATGGATGGCGGCGATCAGCCGCGCGTCGGCGAACGCTTTGCCATCGGCGCGGTGATCGAGACGCAAGCCGGGCCCTTCGTTGCCGTTTCCACCCATCTCGAAAGCGCCACCACGGCGCCCTATCGCGAGCGCCAGGTGAAGGAACTGATCGAGGCGCTCGATGAAGCCTTCCTGGCCTTGCCTGTGCTGATCGGCGGCGACCTCAACACCGGCAACCACGCTGGCGGTGATTTCGAGGCCGAAGGGCTGTTCACCACGAGCGCTGCGCGCGGCTTCACCCGCCATGGCGGGCCGATCGAGCTGATGACGACCCGCCCCAGCCTGATCACGCGCTGGCCGGAGCGGGCGATGAAACTCGACTGGTTTCTGTCACGGGGCTTGAAGATCGGCGAAAGCGGGATCATTCCTTCGCTCGACGCGGACGGCCGTCCGCTTTCGGATCATGATCTCATCACCTGCGTCATCGAGGGCTTTGAATAGCCTTGCCGCTGAAGCGCTCGATGCTTGGCGCTCGAGCCTTGCCTAAGGCGAGTCCGCATTCTACATGTTGCGGGCATTTCTAGAGCGGGATGAGGAAACGTTTGCTCGGTTCTCCGCCCGCATCTCGCTCTAACGTATTAATATCGATCACGTTTATGACCTTGGATCGGACCGCTCCAAGGTCATCGCGATCTAACGGGGATAGGAAGATGGCGAAAATCGTCAATGTCGGGGTCCAGATGGACCATGTGTCGGGCATCAACATCGCAGGTGATTCCACCTTCGCGATGTGCCTTGAGGCACAGGCCCGCGGCTACCGGCTCTTCCACTACACCCCGGAGAAGCTGTCGCTGCGTGACGGCAAGGTTTTCGCCACTGCGCAGCAGATGACGTTGCGCGACGTCAAGGGCGACCACTTCACGCTCGGCGAGCCGGAACGGCTTGATCTTTCGACCATGGACGTGATCCTGTTGCGCCAGGATCCGCCCTTCGACATGGCCTACATCACCTCGACGCATCTGCTCGAGCGCCTGCATCCGAGGACGCTTGTCGTCAACGACCCGGCCTGGGTGCGCAACTCGCCGGAAAAGATCTTCGTCACCGAATTCGCTGATCTGATGCCGAAGACGCTGATTACCCGCGATGCCGCCGAGATCGCGCGATTCCGCGAGGAAATGGGCGACATCATCCTGAAGCCGCTCTACGGCAATGGCGGCGCTGGTGTGTTTCATTCCGCGCGCGACGATCGCAACATGTCGTCGCTGCTTGAAATGTTCGGCCAGATGTTCCGCGAGCCCTTCATCGCGCAGGAGTATTTGCCGGCGGTGCGCAAGGGCGACAAGCGCATCCTGCTCGTCGACGGCGAGCCGGTCGGCGCCATCAACCGCGTGCCTGCCGAGCACGACGCCCGCTCCAACATGCACGCCGGTGGCCGGCCCGAGCCGACCGAACTGACGGCGCGCGAGAAGGAAATCTGCGCCCGCATCGCACCGGCGCTGAAGGAGCGCGGCTTCCTCTTCGTCGGTATCGACGTCATCGGCGACTACATGACCGAAATCAACGTGACGTCGCCGACCGGCATCCGCGAAGTCAAGAAGTTCGGCGGCGCCGACGTCGCCAGCCTGCTTTGGGACGCGATCGAGCGCAAGCGCGCCTAGCGCAGGCGGCGCACGTGTTAGACGACAGGCGCGCGCTGTAGCCACGAGATGCTACCAGCGCGCAGACGCGCTCTGGCCGATCCCGATCGTGGTGCTGATTGGCTGGCGTCCATCACCGAGCTGTTGCAGACGCTCTATGGGAACAGGCTCCCAGCAATACCGTTCCAAAAAGGCCAGCCGAGCGAGTGCTCCCTGGACCGTGATTGGTTGCTTTGTCAGCCTATGCGCGGGCACCCGCGTCGCGTACCGAAGATGATGCGATTGCGTTCGCCACGGCTGCCGATTCCGCGAATTTCAATAATCTCCTGCGACGTCCGGCCGACGCGTGGATTGCGAAGATATCTTTGGGCTTTGTTAAGCGCCTGGCGCGGTGTGCACTGATAGGCTTCCGGCGGTCGGCGGCGATATTGCTGCTCGCCCCAGCCGTCGTCTTCGTCATAGTACCGGGGCTCGTCATAGTAGCGTGGCTGATCACGGTAGCGCGGGCCACCGCCGTCGATATAAATATCCAGATCCTGGGAAGCTGCCGCTCCTACTACGAAGGTGCACGCGATGGTGGCTATCGCACATGTTTTGATCATCCTGATCATAGGGCTCTCCTTTGACTGCCCGAGCATTTTACCGACGGAATCATGAACGGGAGCAAAACGGTTCACTGGACGACAATCACTCCCTGGCCGGTCGGCAGCGTCAAAATCGCCTGACCGTTTTTCCTCGCAAAGTCGTTCCACATCGCGTTTTGTTCCTCGCTGCCGCGGAACGCATAGTCATCGAGAACGATTGTTGCCCCCAGTACGAGATTGTCCCACACTCGTTCGATGCATTCCTTCTCGTATTGCGCGACGTTCAGGTCGATCGAAAGATAGGCAATGTTTCCGAGCGGAACGCCTTCGAGGGTATCGGGCAGCACGCCGCGAATGAGATGTGCATTGGGGAAAGGTGCAAAGTTGCGCTTCGCGACCTCAAAAACGTCCTCGTAGATGCCGGTGTTTCGCTGCGTTGTCAGGCGGCGTTCCACGTCGGTCATGTGCCCGTGCGGGATGCCGCCGAACGTGTCGAACAGCCAGAATTTGCGATCGAGCGCTTCGAAACCGAGATACCGGCACACCGTCATTGACAGAAGACCGGCGTTCACGCCGAATTCCACAAAGTCGCCTTCCAGGCGAAGCGCCCGCGATGCCGCCCAACAGCACGTGTGCGCGCGCCAGCGAACATCGGGAACGCGGCCGCGCTTCCGCCAGGCCTCCCGGTTGCCTTCCTCGGCAATGGTCCATGCTGCTGCAAACTGCGGCTCGTCCATGAACGACGTGTTCTTGTTCGTCGTCCTGAGGCCGTCAGCGGCATACCCAGGCAGCGTTTTGTCTCCATGTAGAAAGTATCGAGTGCGCTTTTTCAGTTCGCGGATGCCAACCATCATCAATCCCCTCTGGAAACATGAGGACTAAGTAGGCGTTCGAATGGCATCGGCAATCCGCCTGTGGCCGCTTGGATCCAAGTTGAGCGCAAGCGGTTGATACGTTTCGAGACCGATTGCGAACGCGCGCCGATGGCCGGCGGGCGATCTCTGGGTTTCAGCACGTCTGGTGACGGTGGGACGGTCGAGCGATGTGCTGCTCAAGCATCTGCGCGACGCAAGGCGTGATGTTCTGTTATTGTTCTTGTTTTTGTGTGTTTTCCGTGCAAGATTTATCGCTGCAACCACCGGGGTTGCGGCGGCATGGCGGGCCGCCCTGGTCGAAGAGGCGGTCATGGTTGCGCGGGTCAGTACGGTTGCATTCCAGGGGATAGAAGGTGTGCCGGTCGACGTTCAGGTGATGGTTGCACCCGGGCGGGTCGGCATGCAGATCGTTGCCTGCCCGACAAGGCCGTGGCCGAAAGCCGCGAGCGGGTGCAGGCAGCCCTTCATGCGTCTGGTCTAGCGCTGCCAGCCAAGAAAGTCACCGTCAATCTCGCGCCCGCGGATCTGCCCAAGGAAGGCAGCCACTTTGATCTCGCGATCGCGCTAGGGCTGATGGCCGCGCTCGGTGCCATCCCCGGCGACGCGCTGAATGGCTATGTGGTGATCGGCGAGCTCAATCTCGACGGTACGGTCGCGGCCGTCGCCGGCGCGCTGCCGGCCGCAATTGGCGCCAATGCGCTCGGCAAGGGGCTGATCTGTCCGGCCGAAAGCGGTCCGGAGGCCGCCTGGGCCGGCGCCGAGATCGATATTCTTGCACCCCGCAGCCTGATCGCCATCGCCAATCATTTCAGGGGCACGCAGGTGCTCTCCCGGCCGGAGCCTGCCATTCGCGCCGGCGCTACCGATCTGCCTGATCTTGCCGATATCAAGGGACAGGAGAGCGCCAAGCGGGCGCTCGAAGTCGCCGCCGCCGGCAACCACAATCTGCTGATGGTTGGACCGCCGGGCTCGGGCAAATCGATGCTGGCCTCGCGTTTGCCGTCGATCCTGCCGCCCTTGACGCCTGCCGAGCTTCTCGAAGTCTCGATGATCCACTCGATCGCCGGCCAGTTGCCGGGCGGCAAGCTGTCCGACCGGCGGCCGTTCCGCACGCCGCACCATTCCGCCACCATGGCGGCGATGATCGGTGGCGGCTTGCGAGCGAAACCAGGCGAGGCATCGCTCGCCCACAACGGCGTTCTGTTCCTTGACGAGTTTCCCGAGTTCCCCCCGCAGGTGCTTGATGCCCTGCGTCAGCCGCTGGAAACGGCGGAATGCATCATTGCCCGTGCCAACCATCGCGTCACCTATCCCGCCGCGATCCAACTGGTGGCAGCGATGAACCCGTGCCGGTGCGGCATGGCGGGTGAACCCGGCCGCACCTGCGCCCGTGGCCCGCGCTGCATGAGCGATTACCAGGCGCGCATCTCCGGCCCGCTGATGGACCGGATCGATCTGCGCATCGACGTACCGGCTGTCAGCGCCGCAGACCTGATCCGGCCGATGGCGGCAGAGGCCAGTGCTGCTGTGGCAAGACGTGTCGCCCGCGCCCGGCAATTGCAGATCGATCGCTTCGCCGCGCTCGGCAGTCGCGAGCCATCCAGCAACGAACGCTGCTCGACGGCGATGATCGAACGCATTGCCGAACCGGATGCAGCCGGCCTGCAGTTGCTGCGCGACGCTGCCGAAAAACTGAAGTTCTCAGCGCGCGGCTACCACCGCGTCCTGAAGGTGGCGCGTACGCTCGCAGATCTCGATGGCAGCGCGACCGTCGGCCGGCTGCACTTGGCCGAAGCGATCTCCTACCGCATCGCCGGCGAGCGTCTGCAAGCGGCCGCCTGACGGTCGTTGACGGCGTCGGGCAGTCGCCGTCCGCGTTACCTGCAATTGCGGTTTCGGAAGTCGGCGACTTTGCTTTTGTATGCTGCCGCACAATTCCTGACATGCGCATCGACCCAAGTTGGAAACTAACGGGGCAAGTTTGGAGCCTTGCCGCGTCCACTGGGCGCCATGTCTGACTGGCGGAGTCGCGGCGCTCTGCGGCGATGGTCGTCCTTCGTTGCAGGTTCTCTCGAGTGGTCATTGCAACGCTTCTTCCGCGCTTGCCGTCGGCAATAGGCGGAAACGGTCGAGTGCCCTATCTTGATGACGGCACCGGATACTTGCCGCACTGCTCAATTTGGGAGGTTTGTCATGACGAACGGTTCGCTCAGACGAACGGATAGCGCCGAACGTGTGATCGTGGCGTCCGCGCAGGTGGTTTATCTGGCACTGCTTGATCCGAAAGCCGTGACGCGATGGCTGCCCCCGGAGGGGATGACGGGCCATGTCCATGCATTTGAGGCGAAAGAGGGCGGTCGCTATCGCATGGCGCTCGTCTACGATAAATCCGAACATGGCAATCGCGGCAAGACGTCGGATGAGACCGATATTGTCGAGGGGCGCTTCGTCGAGTTGCGCCCGAATGAACGCGTCGTGCAGCAGGTGGAGTTCGAATCCGAAGATCCGGCATTTGCCGGGATCATGACGATCACCTGGGCACCGGAGACGATATCCGGTGGCACCCGGGTGCGTGTAACCTGCGCGAATGTTCCTGAAGGCATATCGCGGGAGGATCACGAGGCGGGTCTTTCATCGACGCTTGCCAATCTTGCTGGTTTCACCGAGCGAAACCCCAGAGCATAGCTTCCTAAAGCATGTCGCGCAAAAGTGTGCAGCGGTTTTGCGATAACGACATGCGCAAAAACAAGAGCTTAAAGCGCAGAAAGCGAATCTGAAAGATCGCGGCGCGAAAAGCATGTCGCGCAAAGTGTTCAGCGGGTTCGCGATCACGACATGCGCAAAAAACAAGAGCTGAAAGGGCAGCAAGCGAATCCTGGAGATCGTGAAGCGCTTTCGAGCGCTTCGAGAAAAAGTACGAAGCGGAATCTCGTCAGAATTCGTAAAAACAAGAAGATAGAGCGCTTTTGCGCCTCCGTTTAAACCGGAACATTCTCAATGAAGAGAACGGATGCCGGTGTTTCAGGCCAGCGACGTGGTTTGAAGGTCCGGTTTGGCGCACGCGGGGCCGGCGGTGACGCCCGCAGTCCAGCAGTGGGCAACAAAAAAGGGCGCCCGAAGCGCCCTTTCGTTTGCACTTTGCAATGATCGGCTTACGCGCCCAGGCCTTCGAACAGAACCGTCGAAAGGTACCGCTCGGCAAAGGATGGGATGATGACGACGATGTTCTTGCCGGCGTTTTCCGGGCGCTGGCCGATCTCGATGGCGGCGGTGAGGGCCGCACCCGAGGAGATGCCGACCGGCACGCCTTCGAGCCGGGCAACGAGCCGGGCGATCTCGACGGCTTCGCCGCTGTTGACGGTGACGACTTCGTCATAGACGCTGGTGTCGAGGATCGCGGGCGCGAAGCCGGCGCCGATGCCCTGGATCTTGTGTGGGCCAGGGTTTCCGCCCGAAAGCACGGGCGATTCCTCTGGCTCGACGGCGATCACCTTGATCGACGGCTTGCGTGCCTTCAACACTTGGCCGGCGCCAGTGATTGTGCCGCCGGTGCCGATGCCCGAGACGAGGATGTCGACGCTGCCGTCGGTGTCGTTCCAGATCTCCTCGGCCGTCGTCTTGCGGTGGATTTCCGGGTTGGCCGGGTTTTCGAACTGCTGCGGGATGATGGCATACGGCAAGGTCTCGACCAGCTCCTGCGCCTTGGCGATCGCGCCCTTCATGCCCTTGGCGCCCTCGGTCAGTACCAGCTCGGCGCCGAACAGCGCCAGCATCTTGCGGCGCTCGACCGACATGGTTTCCGGCATGGTGAGGATCAGCTTGTAGCCCTTGGCGGCGGCGACGAAGGCGAGCGCAATGCCGGTGTTGCCCGAGGTCGGCTCGACCAGTGTCGTGCGGCCGGGAACGATCTTGCCCTGCGCTTCCAGGCTCTCGATCATGGCAACGCCGATGCGGTCCTTGACCGAAGCGATCGGGTTGAAGAATTCGAGCTTGGCGAGAAGGTTGGCCTTCACGCCCTTTTCCTTGGCAAGCTTGTCGAGCCGCACGATGGGAGTGTCGCCGATCGTTTCCGTGATCGAGGAGTAGACGCGGCCGCGGCCGGGCTTGCGCGTGTCAGACATTAAGTTTCTCCCTTGGGTGTGACGATTTGGTTGTGACAATAGGGGCCATGCCCGTTCTATTCCAGAACGGTAACCGCGACGCGACGATCAGCCGGAGGAAAAACCACCGGCGGAAGCCCAGTCCGGGGAATGTTTTTTCAGGCGGCGCGGGTAGCGATATAGGCGGCGGTGCCTGCCAGCACGCCAGCGGCAACGCGGTTCAGCGCCAGCAATGCCTTGGGCTGTTTGAGCAGCGTGCGCGCCCGTGCGGCAAGCAGGATATAGGGCAGAAGCACGGTCAGCAGCACGAGGAACGTCGCGATCAAAAGCAGCCCGTATTCGCGCGGCCCGATCACCGCAATGTCGATCAGCGTCGGCACCAGCGCCACATAAAACAGCATTGTCTTCGGGTTGCCGAGCGTGACGAATAGGCCCGAAAGGAACGACATCGACACGCTTGCGGATGTCTTCGCCTTGATGTCCTGCGGCAACAGGCCGGCGGTCCAAAGCTTCCATGCGATGTAGCCGAGGTAGAGCACGCCGGCGAACTTGACGATCAGGAAAGCGGTCGTGAAGGTCTGGGCGATCAGCGCCAGACCGAGCACCACGGCGGTCAGGTAAACCATGTCGCCGAGGATCAGGCCGAGCCCCATGAAGAAGGTCTCGCGAAAGCCGGAGCCGAGCGCTCGCGCAACGAGCGCCGTCACGCCGGGGCCGGGAATGATGGCTGCGATGAAGAGAGCGCCGCTATAGGCAAGCAGGGCTGCAAGCGTCATGATCGTTCCTCCCGGGTGGCGACGCCGCTTTTACCAAAGAGCGTCGAAAATGGAAATCGGGATCGGCGGGCGAGCGGCAATTTCGCGACAAAATTGATCGGGTGACAAGTCTGGCGTTGCCCGGTTTTTGGAGATGCGTAGAGCTTTGGGAAATACTCAATAAAGGCGCGCGTTATGCCCGAGATCCAAAACATCATCGGCTTTGCCCTCATTGCTCTCGGCATGGTGCTGACACCCGGGCCGAACATGATCTACCTGATCTCCCGCTCGATCAGCCAGGGGCCGGCGGCCGGCCTGATCTCGCTTGGCGGCGTCGCGCTCGGTTTCGTCGTCTATATGGTCTCGGCGGCGCTCGGCATCACCGCGCTGCTCTTGGCCGTGCCTTTCGCCTATGATGTCCTGCGGCTCGCCGGTGCCGGATATCTCGTCTATCTCGCCTGGCAGGCGGTCAGGCCCGGCGGGCGCTCGCCGTTCCAGATCAAGAACCTGCCGAAGGACGGTCCGCGCAAGCTGTTCCTGATGGGCTTCCTGACGAGCCTGCTCAACCCGAAGGTGGCCGTGCTCTATCTCTCGCTCCTGCCGCAGTTCATCCGCCCGGAGGCGGGCAATGTGCTGGCGCAGTCGATGATCTTCGGCTCGATCCAGATCGCCACCAGTGTCTCGGTCAACGCGATGATTGCGCTGGCGGCAAGTTCTATCGCCGCCTTCCTGGCCGGGCGTCCCCTGTTCATGGTCGTGCAGCGCTGGGCGATGGGCACGGCACTGTTCGGCTTTGCCCTCAGCATGGCCGCCGAAGCGCGCCGTTGACACATGTCGCGCAAAAGTGGGCAGCGGCTTTGCGATCACGACATGCGCAAAAACCAAAGCTTAAAGCGCAGTCAGCGAATCCTACTGCATGTTTCGTTAAATCCTATTCGATTTAGCGATAAAAACATGCAGCCATTCAAAGTGCTACAGCGACCTTTGCGCGTCTAATAGGACGCGCGGCGCTGTAGAGATCGCGACGCGTTTCAGATAAGCGGCCTCTATCGGGCTTCAGGCAATTCGCTGCCGCGCGCCGCTCTACGGCGACACGCGGCGTGGTCTTTCCTATTCGAACACCGGCCGCATGAAGCTGCGCTCGTAGCTGACGATGCAGCGCGTCTTTTCGCCGAAGGCGAAAGCCTCCAGGCATTCCGGGTCCTTGGCCATTTTCCCGCGATAGACTTCATATTCGGCCAGGCTCGGGAAGGTGAAGAGCGCCAGTGCGATGTTGTTTGCGCCCTCGTGCGGCATGAAATAGCCGTGATGGGTGCCGCCGAGCCGGTTGACGAGCGGTATCCAGAGCTTGGCGTAGTGCTCGAACTCGGCCAGCTTGTAAGGGTCGATAACGTATTTCAGATAGCAGGTGATCATGCGGTTCTCCCTTCGCGTCTCCGCTTGATAGGCGAGGGCAGGCGAAGTTTCCAGCCGAGATTCATGCCGGCTGCGGCGACCAGGATGGCGATCGAACCGAAGATCTGGATCGGCTGCAGCGCATGGCCGAAAGCCAGCCGATCGACGACGATGGCAGCGATCGGGTAGATGAAGGATAGCGCCCCGGTCATGTGCGTCGGCAGCCGCTGGATCGCGCCGTAAAGCAGCACATACATGATGCCGGTATGGATGACGCCGACGGCAATCAGGATCGACCACTGTTCGGCGCCGGAAGGTGCCGGGGCGGCAAGCGCCATCGGCGCCAGCATCAGCGTGCCGGTGACCACCTGGATCAACGCGATCAGATGCGGAGGCGTTCCCTTGAGCAACTTCGTCAACAGGGCCGCGATCGCGTAGAAGAAGGCGGCACCGATCGCAAGCGCGATGCCGATCAGGTAATCCTCCGGCGCAAAGCCGCCGCCGGGCTTGGCTGAAATGATCGCCAGCATGCCGGCAAAGGAGATCGAAAGCCAGAACACCTTGGTCGCGGTGATCTTTTCGCCGAGGAACAAGGCTCCGAGCCCCAAAAGCATGAACGGCTGGGTGTTGTAGACCATCGTCGCGATCGAGATCGAGGCATGCGAATAGGCCGCAAACAGCAAGAGCCAGTTGACGACGATGGCGATGCCGCCGGCAATCGACAGGAGCACCGTCCGCCGGGTGAAATGGCGCCGGTCGAGCAGGCCGAGCATGGCCGCGATCGCCACCAGCGTCACCGCGCCGAATACGCAGCGCCAGAAGACGACGCTCGTCACCGGCTGGCCCGACATCAGCACGAACCAGCCGATCGTGCCCGATATCAGCATGGCCGCCGTCATCTCCGCACTGCCTCTTTTAATGTCTGCGCCCATGGCGATCACTCCTCGGTTGAGGCTCCAAGATTAATCGGCCAGAGCGCAGGTTTATATGGAGGATCGCAGGTGTTTCTGCTATTATACCTCATCATCTAAGATGGTTTCGATCTTTTGGCTTATGAGGTTGCCCATGCTCGATGAACTCGATCGCCGCATTCTGGGTATCCTGGCGGCGAATGCGCGCGTGTCGCTGAAGGAGCTGGCGCAGGAGGTGGGTCTGTCCTCGCCAAGTGCCGCCGAACGTTTGCGCAAACTGGAGGAACGCGGCGTCCTCGACGGCTTCACCATCGCCCTCAATCCGGTGAAGCTTGGTTATCCGCTGCAGGCGATCATCCGCGTGCGGCCGATGCCGGGCATGCTGCATATCGTCGAGAAATTGATCCAGGAGACGCCGCAGATCGTCGAATGCGACAAGGTCACCGGCGACGATTGCTTCATCGCCAAGCTGTTCGTGCGCGATATGGGGGAACTGGACACGCTGCTCGATCGCATCGCCGAGAAGGCGCAGACCAATACGTCGATCGTCAAGTCGACACCGGTCAAGCGGCGCTTGCCGCCGCTTATCTGATCCAACGTTTCGAGATCACGCAATTCCGGACGGAAAACCGCTTCGCACTTTTCCTGGAAATGGTCTAGACGCCCGTGGAGCCGAAGCCACCGGCACCGCGTGCCGTGTCGCTGGCGCTGTCGGCTTCCCGAACGCTCACCTGTGTCACTGGCGCGATCACCATCTGCGCAATGCGCATGCCGCGTTCGATGACGAAGTCCTCGTCGCCGAGGTTGACCAGCAGAACCTTCACCTCGCCGCGATAATCGCTGTCGATCGTGCCCGGAGTGTTGAGGCAGGTGATGCCGTGCTTGAAGGCAAGGCCCGAGCGCGGACGGATCTGCGCCTCATAGCCGGCCGGGATCTCGAAGATGAAGCCGGTCGGCACCAGCGCCCGCTTTCCTGGCGCAAGCGTCATCGGCTCGCCGACTGCCACTGCGGCGCGCAGGTCCATGCCGGCAGCACCCTCGGTCTCATAGGCCGGCAGGTCCAACGCCTCGGCATGCGGCAGGCGGATGAAGGTCAAGGCGGGTTTTGTCTGGGGCGTGTGCATGGTCATCGTTTCATAAGCCGGGCGCTCACTGCGCCGGTCAATTGCATAATGAGGGCTGAGCCTGTAAAGACGCCGCAACTCACAGGAATCTACGACATGGCCGAAAGTCTCGCCGAGGCGGTCTCCCGCCGCCGCACATTTGCGATCATCGCCCACCCGGACGCGGGTAAAACCACACTCACCGAAAAGCTGCTGCTGTTCGGCGGCGCCATCCAACTCGCCGGCGAGGTCAAGGCCAAGAAGGATCGCATCCAGACCCGTTCGGACTGGATGAAGATCGAGCGCGAGCGCGGCATCTCGGTCGTCACCTCGGTGATGACCTTCGAATATGGCGGCAATGTCTTCAACATTCTCGACACCCCCGGTCACGAAGACTTCGCCGACGACACCTACCGCACGCTGACGGCGGTCGATGCGGCGATCATGGTCATCGACGCGGCAAAGGGTATCGAGCCGCGGACGCTGAAGCTGTTCGAAGTCTGCCGCATGCGCGACATCCCGATCATCACCTTCGTCAACAAGATGGACCGCGAGAGCCGTGACCCCTTCGAGATCCTCGATGAAGTCGAAGAAAAGCTGGCGCTCGATTGTGCGCCGGTGACCTGGCCGATCGGTCGCTCCAAGACCTTCTGCGGCTCCTATCACCTTGCCGACAACACCGTGCGCGGTGCCGATACGCAGGAAGTGCTGACCAGGGTCAACGGTCCTGAGATGGTGGCTCACCGCCTGCCGGAAAACGAGCGCGATGCTTTCATCGAAGAGACGTCGCTGGCGATCGAGGCCTGCAAGCCGTTCGACAAGAAAGCCTTCCTTGAAGGTCACCTGACGCCGGTCTTCTTCGGCTCGGCGCTCCGCAACTACGGTGTGCGCGACCTGATCAACGCGCTTGGCGAGATCGCCCCGCCGCCGCGCGACCAGGTTGCCGACACGCGCACGGTGCATGCGACCGACGACAAGATGACCGCCTTTGTCTTCAAGATTCAGGCGAACATGGACCCGAACCACCGCGACCGCATCGCCTTTGCGCGCGTCTGCTCCGGCAAGCTGGAGCGCGGCATGAAGGCGCGGCTGTCGCGCACCGGCAAGCAGCTGGGTCTGAGCGCCCCGCAGTTCTTCTTCGCTTCACAGCGCCAGCTGGCCGACACGGCCTATGCGGGCGATGTCGTCGGCATTCCGAACCACGGAACCCTGCGCATCGGCGACACGCTCACGGAAGGCGAACATCTCGTTTTCCAGGGCGTGCCGAACTTCTCGCCGGAAATCCTGCGCCGCGTGCGACTTGAGGATGCGATGAAGGCCAAGAAGCTGAAGGAAGCCCTGCAGCAGATGGCGGAGGAGGGCGTCGTGCAGCTGTTCTCGCCGGAAGACGGCTCACCGGCGATCGTCGGCGTCGTCGGCGCGCTGCAGCTCGACGTTCTGAAGGAGCGCCTGCAGGCCGAATACGGCCTGCCTGTCTCCTTCGAAATGTCGCGCTTCTCTGTCTGCCGCTGGATTTCGGCCGATCAGCCTGGTGACCTCGACAAGTTCGTCACTGCCCGTCGCGGCGATATCGCCCGCGACCTCGACGGCGACCCGGTGTTCCTGGCGCAGGACAGCTTCTCGCTGCGCTATGAGGCTGAACGTTATCCCGCGATCAAGATGGTCGCGATCAAGGAATATCACGTCGCCAAAGCGGCGTGAGAAGGCGGCGTGAACGATGACACTGTCAGCCGGCGGCGTTCGCCGGCTGACCATCGGCCGATCAGAAGGCCGACATGCGCAGCGCCAGCACCAGCTGCGTCACCCTGAGGGTTATGAAGACGTAGATCGCCAAAAGCAGGATCTGCAGCGCCAGGTGCCGGCGCACCTTCGACAGCCTGTGCAGACCATCCGCCAGGTTGAGCAGAAACAGGACTGTGCCGATGACGGAGACGATGTAGCCCGCCACGGCGATGTTGGGCAGGCCCTTGATCTCCAGGCTGCGGCCATTCTCGATCGCATGCATGCCGGCGGCGATCACCAAGGTCGCCATCACCAGGTTGCGCACATGGCGAAAAATCTCTTCGAGCCCGCCATTATCGAACAGCATTCGCCGCGCCAGACCGAGTTTTGATCGCGTACCTTCAGTCATCATCGCCTCTTGCTCGCCGCATGATCCTTAAATCGGGGTCGAGTTAAAGGCGGAACTTTGCGGCAAATTTAAAGAACGGCAGCATCGCGCCCCTTTTGACGTGGGGCGCTGCAGGCTGCCGGGAGGCTGCGATAGTATGACCGGTGGCCTTGCGTCAAAGACTCTCATGTGTGGCAAAGGCAAACCGCGGCGCCGCTCGGCTGAGCAGCATAGAGGTCGGGCGGACATGCCAGGCGGCGGCGATGGCTTCCTCCAATGCGGCAACGAGTTCGGCCACGTCAGCCGCTGCGGTTTCATGCAGCGCCTCCGCGACGATGAGGGCCGACGTGGTCTGCGGGTGGATCGCCGAATAGCCGCTTTGCCGGTTGGTCCATCGGCGCGCATGGGCGCGTCCCTCCGCATCGCGAAAGATCACTTCATCAGGTTCAGGGTGTTCCGTTTCACCGGAGAAGGTTGCATAGACCTCGTCTCCGCCCGCGCGGGTAACCTCGAGATTGCCGGAGATGCGGGAAACGTCGAAGACGGCGATGGGCATGGCAAAGGCCAGCGACACGGCGTTGCACAGGTCGATCAACGGATGGATCGACGGCAGGTCGCCCTCCTTCCTGAACCGGCGCAGCAAGGCTTCGGACGCGCAGCGATACTGCGTCGGCTTCAGTCCCATCCTGGCGAAGGTGCGGCGCCACGCCTGAATTTCCGCAAGTTCGCCTTCGGCGCGCGTTGCAAGAACGTCCCTGGCGATCGCCTGAAACCGCTCGACGGCATCGGCGACCGAAACGTCGCTGCGAATGCCCTCGACGTGGAGCGCGCCGGCTGCAAGCTCGGGAAAATCACGCCAGATGCTGTCTGAATGCTGGAAATGCATGGGATGCCTCGAAGTGGAAGAGATGATGACGGCGTCAGCTCTGCGTTTGGCCGGCAGTCTTGGGCCGGAAATGCGGCATGGCAAGACTGAGGACGGCGACAAGCACGCAGCCGATGCCGGCGAGCTGGTTGATGCTGACGGGTTCGCCGAGAATGACGAAGGCCAGCAGCACGGCGGAGACGGGTGCAAGAGCGGTGAAAACCGAGGCTTCCGTTCCGCTCACCCTGGCGGATCCTGCGTACCAGAGGATGAAGCCGGCAACGGTCGGGACCAGGGCATAATAAAGCACGGCTGCCAGCGACTGCATCGTGACCCCTTGCTGCGACGGCGCTTCGAACAGAGCGGGCACGATGGCGACGGCAACGCCCATGCCGGCCATGATGGTGGACAAGGCGAGAGGTGCGATCGGCGTTCGGATGCGTTTGTTGATCAGGATGAACAACCCTTCGCAGATCACCGCGCCGAAGACGAGAGTGATGCCGAGCGGCGAATGGTGTGCACCATCGTCGGGCCGAAGCACGATGGTCAGAACGCCCGCTGCCGCCAGCCCGATCGCGACAAGGGTCGAGCGGCTGGGCCGTTCGCCGAGCAGCAGGATGGCGATTCCGGCAGAGACGACCGGTAGAGTGCCGATAACGACGCCGGCATCCGTCGCCGAACTGTAGCGCAACCCGGCAATCAGAAGTGTCGTGTAGCCGACGCTGCCGGCTCCGGCCTGCAAGAGCAGGATCAGCCACTCGCGCCGCTCCAACCTTGGCCAAGGCGTGCCGGTCAGTCGCACCAAGGTGAAGAACAGCGGAAAGGCGACCGCGAAGCGCAAGGCGGTGGCGCTAAACGGCGGTAAGCCGGAAGCGATCAGCTTGCTGGCAATCACCGTGCTGCCGACCGTGATCATCGCCAGCGAGAGGTAGAGGTATCCCTGAATTTTTTCCGTCATGCGGCCACTCCTGCGTTGGCGCGCAGAAAACCTCATCCGGATCTTTCGGTCTTGAACGGAATTGCAGGCGTTAAGGCGTGGCGAGCAAAACTGTGTAGCGATTCTGCATTGACGACATCCGCGAAAACAAGAACGCAAAGCGCGTCTTCAGGTCAATGGAATGCATCGGCATAGGCGCCCGGCGAAATGCCGTACTTGCGCACGAAGATTCGGGTCATGTGGCTCTGGTCGGCAAAGCCGCCTTCCACTGCCGCCTCGGCAAGCGGCACGCCCCGCGCAATCAGCCGCCGCGCCAGATCGATGCGGCGTTGCACGAGATAGGCATGCGGCGTGAGCCCGAAGGTTTTCGAAAAACCGCGCACCACCTGAAATCGGCTGAGGCCGGTTGCCTGCGCAAGGTCGGACAGGGTGATGGCGACGGTCGGATCGTCGTCGATCAGGCTTTGCGCTCTGCGCATCGCCGACGGCACATGTCCGCCATGCGTTTTCCCCTCACGCACGCGCATCACATCGGCCAGCAGCGTCAGGACGTGCTCCTCGCCCTGCATCCCCGTCCGATCGCCATCGGGTGCGGTGATCGCGCTAAAAAGAGCCTGGAAGTGTTTCGACGTTCGCTCATCATGGAAGGCGGGAGCGGTGAATTCTGCACTTCGCGTCCTGCCCTGGCTGATGTCCTCCATGGCGTCGGCGATTGCGGAAGGCTCGAAATAGAGCATCCGCCAGGACCGTCCCGCATCGCCGATCGGCATGCCGTCATGGACCTCGCCGGGGTTGACCGTGATCATGTCGCCGGCGCCGGCTTCCACCATGCCGCGACCGCTCAGCGATTTCTGGGCGCCCTGGTGGATGAGGCCGATGCCGAATTGCTCATGCGTGTGGCGGGCAAACACGTGCCCCGACGCCGCCTCGACGGCCTCGATGCCGCCAATGCGGCCGGGGAATATCGTGAATCGGCCCTTTGCCATCGCCTCGCCTGGTCGGGCACTGGTGGCCCGTCGGATGTTTCAGTTCTTTCTTACACCGGCCGCGCCTTTCCGGCCATGGCGATCGACTGTAACCGCTGCGACGGCCGCAAGGTCGGCGCGACAATGGGCGCAGGCATGGGCTGATGCTTTTGTCCTTCCGGCGTTGCAATCGACGGCCGCATGCTTAAATTCCGCCGTCGAATGACGATGACGACCGGAGATGTGCCGAATGCTGGACCTGCGCGTTCACTTCCTCGAAGCCGATGGAGCCCTTGCACAATGGCGCGAGCAGATCCTCGCAGACGTGCAAGTGACGGCAGAGCGTGTCGGCGGCCGCGTTTCCGCGGCCGACAGGGCTGCGCCCGTCGATGTCATCGTCGAGCGCCGGCCGGGCGAGACGATTCCGGAGCTTGGGTTGTCGGGTGCCTGCTACCGCCGCGGGCTCGTGACGGTCACGCTCGATCCGGACAATCCCAACTTCGCCGCCAGTCTCGCCAATGGCGAGCTGCGAAAGACGCTCACGCACGAACTTCACCATTCCTTCCGCCACGCGATGTGCGGTTATGGTTTCAGGCTGGGAGAAGTCTTGGTCACCGAGGGCCTGGCGGACGCTTTCGACGCCGAGATCAACGGTGGCGATGGCAATCGCTGGAACCACGCTATCCCTGCCGAAGACTGGTTGGGGGTTATCGAGCAGGCCGAGCTGGAGCTCTGGGCCGACGCCTACAACCACAGCGCCTGGTTCTTCGGCTGGAGCAGCCATGGCAACCCGCTTCCCCGCTGGGCCGGTTATTCGATCGGCTATCATCTCGTCAAAGCCTACCTCGCGGCCAACCCGACGCGCGTCCGTCGCAGATGACCGGAACCCCGGCACCCGAGGTGATCGGCCAAGCCTGGGCACACTTGAAAATAAGGATGACGGCCGAGGCATGACCGGGATTAATCCCTGTCGTGACCGGGCAGTGCACCGACGTCGTTGATCCAGGGCAGGGCGGACGAGCGCCAGATCTGTGATTTCGGGGTGAGCTCACGGCGCTGGTTGATCGTCCCGAGGCGAATGCCGACCTCTTCGGCGTCCTCGTCCGTGCCGGTGGTGTAAACCGGCGAACCGCAGTTCGGGCAGAAGAACTGCAGCCGCTTGCGGCCGTTCTCTGCGGTCTTGACGTAGAGCTTTGGTTCGCCCCCGGTCAGTCGGAAATTCTCGCGGGCCGTGCCGGCCGACACCCGGTAGGCCGTTCCCGTCAGTTGCTGGCAATCGGTGCAGTGGCAGATCGCGACATCGTCCGGATCGATCTCCGCCTCATAGGTCACGAAGCCGCAATGGCATTGTCCGTCGATCCGCATGGCAAAGCCTCCCTGAAAGACCATAACCTAGAGCGTTTCCGTCCTAAACGGAGTCACGGAAACGCTCCATTTTTCGCATTTCCTGAAGGAAAGCCGCTTCGCACTAACGGCTCTGGGGCGGCCCGCATCCGTCCATCCCAGTGCAACGGTACGGCACGGTGCCGTACGGATCGGCGCACACCTAAGGTCCTGATCGGTAGGTGCGCCACGTCGCTCCTAAACGCCGGTAAACAGCCACTCGTGTTCGCGGGCGTTGTGGAACTTCCAGACCCGCTTCGGCCCGGCCATGACGTTGAGATAATAGACGTCGTAGCCGTGCACGGCCGCAACGGGGTGATATCCCCTCGGCACCAGCGTCACGTCCCCGTCTTCCACCGCCATGGTCTCGTCCAGCGAGCGATCGTCGGTATAGACGCGCTGCACGGCAAATCCCTGCGGCGGGTTCAGGCGGTGATAATAGGTTTCTTCCAGGTAGCTCTCGGCGGGCAGATCGTCCTGGTCGTGCTTGTGCGGCGGGTAGGAAGAGGTGTGTCCGCCCGGCGTGATCACTTCGACCACCAGCAGCGACTGGGCGGAGCTGTCGTCCTCGGGCATGATGTTGGTGACATAGCGGGTGTTGGTGCCCTTGCCGCGGGTCAGCTGCGGGTGTGTTCCCGGCTTGATCACCTTGGCCTTGAAACCCTCGCCGCCCGGGGCCGAGCAGATCGCAAGATCGAGATCGGTCGTCGCCGCCACTTGCCAGCGGCTGCCCTTCGGCACGTAGACGGCATAGGGCTGCCCCTCGAACGGCGTCATGCGCTCACCGAGCTCGCCGAAATCCTCGCCATCGACCGAAACCTTCGCCTTGCCCGAAACCAGCACAAGGCAAATTTCCTTGTCGCCCGCCTCGCCCTGCGTCGTCTCGCCCGGCTTCAGCCGATTGAGCGCGAAACCGACATAGGTCCAGCCGGCGCTTTCGGGTGTGACGTTCTGCATCAGGCCGGACTTGGCCTTCGGTTTGACGAGCAGTTTGGACATTTGGCGGTCTCCTGACTTCTTACTTGGCGGCGGCATTCTTGGCCTGCCCCTCACCCTAGCCCTCTCCCCGCAAGCGGGGAGAGGGGATTCTGGAGTGCGCCTGATCTTCTTCGCCTTACGCTGCGAGGGGGGGCGCGGAGCTAGCGGCATTTCCCTTCTCCGCGCGAGCGGGAGAAGGTGGCGGCAGCCGGATGAGGGGCGTTCCCCTCGAACCTGGCAGCCGGATGAGGGGCTGCTAAGCCCGATCGAGCCCGGCTTCCTTGGCAAACGCCTTCAGCGATTTCAGTCCGAGCGACTGATACTCGAAGGGATTGCGCACGGCGGAATCCTGCTCGGCTTCGATCACCAGCCAGCCATCGTAATTGTGTTCGGCGGCGATTTTCAGGACGGGGAGGAAATCGACGCCGCCTTCGCTGTCGCCCGGAACGGTGAAGACGCCGCGGCGCACGCCTTCGAGGAAGGAGAGGCCTTCGCCTTCGACGACCTTGCGCACGGCAGTGCGCACGTTCTTGCAATGGATATGGCGGACGCGGTGCATGCATTTTTTCGCAACCTCGGCCGGGTCGGAGCCGCCGAACCAGGCATGGCCGGTGTCGAGCAAAAGCTTGGTTGCCGGACCGGTGTTCTGCATCAACAGGTCGATTTCCTCGCCGGTCTGGACGATCGTGCCCATGTGGTGATGGTAGACGAGATCGACGCCCTGGTCGGCGCAATATTGCGCGATCGCTTCGAGGTCTGCACCGAATTTCTTCCACTGGTCTGCCGGCAGCACCGGCTTGTCGTTGGCGACCGACTTGGTGTCATCGCCGTGAATGGCGTTCGAGGTCTCGCAGACGATCGCCACCTTGCAGCCATTGTGCTTCAGGAGGTCGAGATGCGGCTGGATCGCCTTCTTCTCTGTCTCGACGTCATGGGTGAGCAGGTTGGTCGAGTGCCAGCCGGAGACGAAGACGAGGTCGTAGGAGGCGAGCTTTGCCTTCAGTGCTTCCGGATCGGAAGGCATCTTGTGGCCCTTCTCGATGCCGTCGAAGCCGATCTTCTGGCAATCGGAGAGGCAATCCTCGAGCGTCAGATGCGCGCCGATCGAATGATCGTCGTCGTTGCTCCAGGCGATCGGATTGGTTCCGTAGCGGATCATGTCTTTCACTTTCTCTTGCGTCATCCGCTTGGGGCGGAAGGTTTGTTGTGTCTCACTCGTACGGCAGGGGAGGGCGACGATGGCTCCTCATCCGGCTGCCGCCACCTTCTCCCCGCTTGCAGGGAGAAGGGATATGCCGCGCTCTCCGAAGTTCCCTCTCCCCGCAGGCGGGGAGACGGTTAGGGTGAGGGGCATAAATGCGCAACGGCGCCCACGTGGACAACGCGGGCGCCGAAAGGGCAATCTCAGCCAAAGCGCTGGGAGGTCAGCGCCTTCTCGTAGCCCTTGCGGGCCTCGTTGACTTCCGTACGGTTGGAAACCTCGGGGACTGCGACATCCCACCAATGGCCGCCTTCGTCGGTGGTGATCAGCGGATCGGTGTCGATGACGATCACGGTCGTGCGGGCTTCGCCTGCCGTTTCCTTCAGCGCCGATTCCAGTTCGGAAATCGAGCCGACCTTGCGCGTGAGCGCGCCCATCGCCGCGGCGTGCGCAGCGAAATCGATCACCGGCAGCTCGACATGGTGCGTGTCGCGCAAGAGGTTGTTGAAGTTGGCACCGCCGGTTGCCATCTGCAGCCGGTTGATGCAGCCGTAGCCGGCATTGTCGAGCAGCACGATGGTGATCTTGGCGCCGAGCATGATCGACGAGGCGATCTCTGAATTCAGCATCATGTAGCTGCCGTCGCCGACCATGACGATGACGTCGCTGTCGGGGCGGGCGAGCTTGGCGCCGAGGCCGCCTGCGACTTCATAGCCCATGGTCGAGAAGCCGTATTCCATGTGGTAGCCGCCGGGCGTTTCCGCCTGCCAGAGCTTGTGCAACTCGCCGGGCAGCCCGCCTGCCGCACAGACGAGGACCGTCTCCGCTCCGCCGCGTGCACGCTGGACCGCACCGATGACCTGTGCGTCCGAAGGCAGCGCCGCATTCGTGGTTGCCGTCGCCTTGTCGGCGGCCTTCAGCCACTCGGCCTTGCCGGCCTTGGCCTTGTCGGTCCAGGCGGTGTCGGCCTTGTGATTGCCGAGCCCGGCGGAAATGCGTTCGAGGCCGATGCGCGCATCGGCGACCAGCGGCAGCCCCTCATGCTTGGCCGCATCGAACGGCTGGACATTGAGGCCGACGATCTTCAGCCCTTCGTTCTTGAACAGCGACCAGGAGCCGGTGGTGAAGTCCTGCAGCCGCGAGCCGACGGCGAGCACGACGTCGGCCGCTTCCGCCAGCTGGTTGGAGGCTGACGTGCCGGTGACGCCGACCGAACCCATGTTGAGCGGATGGCTGTGCGGCAGGGAGGACTTGCCGGCCTGGGTCTCGACAACCGGAATGCCATGCTTTTCCGCGAAGGCGGCCAGCGCCTTGCTGGCTTCCGAATAGAGCACGCCGCCGCCGGCGACGATCACCGGCTTCTCGGCTGCCTTCAGCGCAGCAATAGCAGAGGCGAGCTCATCGGCATCGGGCTCGATGCGGCGCGAAGACCAGACCTTCTCGTCGAAGAAGGCTTCCGGATAGTCATAGGCTTCCGCCTGCACGTCCTGGCAAAGCGAGAGCGTGACCGGGCCGCAATCGGCCGGATCCGTCAAAACCTGCATGGCGCGACGCAGCGCCGGGATGATCTGCTCCGGCCGGGTGATGCGGTCGAAATAGCGCGAAACCGGACGGAAGCAGTCGTTGGCCGAGATCGTGCCGTCGGCAAAACCTTCCACCTGCTGCAGCACCGGATCGGGCCTTCGATTGGCGAAGACATCGCCGGGCAGGAAAAGAACGGGCAGGCGGTTGACGTGGGCAAGGGCTGCCGACGTCACCATGTTCAGCGCCCCGGGGCCGATCGAGGTGGTGCAGGCCATGAAGCGGCGGCGGAAGCTCGCCTTGGCAAAGGCGATCGCGGCATTGGCCATGCCCTGCTCGTTCTGGGCGCGGTAGGTGGGCAGCGTATCCTTGATGCCGTGCAGCGCCTCGCCGACGCCGGCGACGTTGCCATGGCCGAAGATGGCGAAGACGCCGCCGAAGATCGGTACCTTGTTGCCGTCGATGACGGTCATCTGGCGGGTCAGGAACCGCGCCACGGCCTGTGCCATGGTCAGGCGCACGGTCTTCTGGCTCATACTCTGTTTCCTCCTCGTGGCGAAATCGTCCCGTTTCGCCGACTGTATAATTTCTCAGATCGGAATCGAGTTAAGGACTCCGCCGATCCTACGCCGCCTTTGTTTCACCCAGTTGCAGCCAGAGATCCACCAGCGCCTTGAATTTTCCGGCCATGTCGGCGATCGCCTGCTCGTCGGTCATGGTGCCGCCGAGCCAGGCCTTGCTGGCATCGGCAAAGATGGTGCGGCCGACGGCAAAACCCTTGACCGTCTTCGATGTGCGGGCCGCGGCAAAGCCGTCCTTCAGCGCCTCGTAGGGGGCTTCGAGGCCGAGCAGCACGACGCCGCGGCAGAGCGGATCGCGCTTTTCGATGACCGCATCGATCGCTGCCCAGGCGCTGCGGCTTGCCTGCGGCTCGAGCTTCCACCAGTCGGGCTTGAGGCCGGCATCGTAAAGCTCGTTGAGCGCGCGCGGAATGGTCTGGTCGTCGAGCTTGCCGTGTTTGCCGGCGATGATCTCGATCAGGATTTCGCGGCCGACCTTGCGAGCCGCCTCGAAGGCCGAGCGCAGCTTGGCCACCTGCGTCGCTTTCATCTCGGCCGGGTCGTCCGGATGGTAGAAGGACAGCACCTTGATGCAGTGGTCGACCGGCCAGTCGATCAGGCGGCTGCCGAGGTCCTGGCTGAATTCGAACTGCAGCGGCCGCGAGCCCGGAAGCTCGATCGGCTTGCCGATCCAGAAGTCGCGGTGGGCGCCGGCAGCATAAAGCGCGTCGCGGCCGTATTTGTCGTCGATCAACATGCCGAAGCCGGAACGGCCGGCCGCCACCTGTGCCGCCGCCTTGACTGCCAGAACCTTGAAGGCCGGGATGCGGGCAAGTAGCTCCGGGTTGCCGGCGGCCACATCTTCCAGCTGGCTGCGATGGTCGATCGCCAGCGCCATCAACAGCGGGATTTCGCGGCGGCGCGTGGTCGCCCAATGCACGTGATTGATCGCCTCGTCCTTGCGCAGCGCCCGTTCCTTGCTGCCCTTCTCCAGGAAGAACTGCAGCTCGGTCCAGGTCGGGATCTCAGGCGCGCAGAGCAGGCGGGAGACGGCAAAGGCGCCGCAGGCGTTGGCCCAGGTCGCGGAGGTCGCATGCGGTTCGTTCTTCAGCCAGCCGCGCAGGAAGCCGGACATGAAGGCGTCTCCGGCGCCGAGCACATTGTAGACTTCGATCGGGAAACCCTTGCCGACGATGCCGTCTTCGAGGTTATCGGAAATCGGACCGTCATAGACGATACAGCCCATCGGGCCGCGCTTCAGGACGATCGTCGCCGTGGACAGCGCCCGGATCGTCTTCAGCGCTTGCAGCAGGTCGCTTTCGCCCGACGCGATCAACACTTCTTCCTCGGTGCCGACGATCAGGTCGCAGTCGGCGAGAACTGTCTTCAGATGGGCCGAGACGCGGTCGGAGGCGATGTAGCGGCTTTCGCCGGCATCATGGCCGGCAAGGCCCCAGAGGTTCGGGCGGTAGTCGATGTCGAAGACGATCTTCGCGCCGTTTTCCTTGGCGATACGCATCGCCTTGCGCTGCGCCGCATCGGTGTTGGGCTTGGAAAAGTGCGTGCCGGAAACCAGGATGGCCCGCGCCGAACGAATGAAGTCTTCAGAAACGTCGTCTTCGCACAGCGCATTGTCGGCGCAGTTGTCGCGGTAGAACAGCAGCGGAAAGGACTTGTCGTTCTCGACGGCGAGGATGGCGAGCGCCGTCAGGCGCTCCGGGTCGGTTACCATGCCGCGGGTCTCGACGCCTTCGCGGGTCAGCTGCTCACGAATGAAACGGCCCATCTGCTCGTCGCCGACGCGGGTCAAAAGCGCCGACTTCAACCCGAGCCGCGCGGTGCCGACGGAGATGTTGCAGGGGCAGCCGCCGACCGATTTGGCAAAGCTCGCAACGTCCTCAAGCCGGGTGCCGATCTGCTGGCCATAGAGGTCGACCGATGCCCGGCCTATGGTGATGAGGTCGAGCGGCTTTGCTCCCTGTGGCGAAACGTTCTGGCTCACTGCTTCCTCCCCGCGGACGCCTTTGCGGCCCCGACCATTCTCGTTCTGTGGGTGATGCAGGTATGAAACATAAATTCCGGCGTTTCGTCAATATAGAATTTTCATTCTATCCGTTCTATTCCGTCCTCGTCTCTTCAAGCAGGCGGCGACGCTTCTCGGCAATGGCGACTGTCAGCGCCATGGCGAAGGCCATGCTGGCGGAAAGCGAGCGGAAGCCGGCGTGATCCGCCTCGACCAGTTCGAACCAGACCTTGGAAGATTCCGCCAGCGGCGAGAACGCCGAGTCGGTCAGCGACACCACCGGCACCTTGCGCTCGGCAAGCAGCCGCGCCTGGGTGGCGCTTTCGGAGGCGTAAGGCGAGAAGCTGACGGCAAACGCGGCATCGTTCTTGCCAGCCATCGCCAGCATGTCGTCATCGATGCCGGCGGCCGTGCCGACCAGCTGGTATTTCACCTTCAGCTTGCCGAAGGCATAGGCCATGTAGCTGGAGATCGGATAGGAGCGGCGCTTGGCGATCAGATAGACCGTCTCGGCCTTGGCGAGGATGTCGACCGCGCGCTCAAAGGCTTCCGGGTCGACCGAGGTTGCGATGTTGTCGAGCGAGCGGTGGGCGGCGGCGACGAAGCCGTTGAAGATCGAGCCGCTCTCGAGCTTGCTGTGTTCGTTCTCGCTCAGTGCCTTCAGCCGGTCTTCGTAGCCAGGCGTGCGCTCGCGCAGGCGGGCGCGGAAAATCTGTTGCAGGCTGGAGAAGCCCTCGAAGCCGAAGTGCTGGGCAAAGCGCACCAGGGTCGACGGCTGGACGTCGGCCGAGGTGGCGATGCTTGCGGCGGTGCCGAAGGCAATCTCGTCGGGATTGTCAAGCGAATAGGCGGCCACCTGCTTCAACCGTTTCGGCAGCTGCGCCTTTCGCTCCAGAATGACCGCCTTCAGCGCTTCGAAATCCTGCGGGACCTCCGTCGTCGTTTCAGGCGTTGCCATTCTTGTCTGTCTCCAGTCTGACCCGTGTTCTCTAGTGACCTCACACTAATCGAATAGCGGCGGCTGGGATAGAACAGGCATTCCATTTTTTGCCGCCTTTTCCATTCCGACTTTTCGTCAGCCGATCTGGACCCATTCGTTGGTCTTTGCCGATTGATAGGTGGCCGAGAGCACCTTCTGCACCTCATAACCCTCGCGGAAATCGGTCGATGGCGGTTTGCCCTTGGCGATCGCCTCAAGGAACTCGTTCACCTCGATGGCCTTCAGATCATTGAAGCCGATCTGGTGGCCGGGTGCCACGCAGAAGGCGCCGTAGGGCGGATGCTCGGGCCCGGCCCAGATGGTGCGGAAGCCGCGGCTGCGAATATCGTCGCCGGTGGAGTAGACGCGGATCTCGTTCAGGCGCTCCTGCGTGAAGACGATGCTGCCCTTGGAGCCGTAGATCTCGAAATCGTGCTGCATCTTGCGGCCGGTGGCGATCCAGTTGGCCTCGAAGCTGCCGGTCGCGCCGTTTTCGAAGCGCACGAAGGCACGGGTGATGTCGTCGACCTCGACGGCGCGCATCTCGCTGGCGCCGGCAGAGACGGGGCGCTCAGGGATCTGGATGATGGTTTCGGCAAGCACCGATTTGATCGGCCCGACGAGGTGACGCATGGAGGCGATGATGTGGCTGCCGATATCGGCAAGCGCGCCGCCGCCGCTGGCCGGGTTCAGCCGCCAGCCCCACGGCACCGAGGCATCGGCCATGAAGTCTTCGGCATGGACGCCGCGCATGGAGCGGATCTCGCCGATCTCGCCGCTCTCGATGATGTCCTTGGCGAGGAAGATCAGCGGGTTTTTCAGGTAGTTGAAACCGACCTGGGTCGTGACGCCGGCCTTTTCCGCAGCCGCGACCATTTCGGCGCAGTCAGTGACCATCGGCGCCAGCGGCTTTTCGCAATAGACATGTTTGCCATGGGCAATGGCCGCCAACGCCATCTCCTTGTGCAGAAGGTTCGGCGTGGTAATGTCGATGATGTCGATGTCGGGGTCGGTCAAAAGTTCGCGCCAGTCCGCCGTCGCCTTGCGAAAGCCGAGACGCCGGCGGGCGTTTTCCGCGCTTTCGGTGGTCACATCGGCAACCGAAACCAGGTCAAGCTCGAAGGGCAGATCGAACACCCGCGCGGCGATGGTAAAGCCGAGCGCATGCGCCTTGCCCATGAAGCCCGTGCCAATCAGGCCCACACCCAGTTTCTTCTTGCTGCTCATGCCATTCCTCCGGGGTCAACGACCGTGTCGTGGCTCGGAATGAAATGAAATGTGCAAGATTTGTCAACATGGAATATTTGTTCGAAAATATATTGGAGGTCTATGGAGGCGCCTTGGTTGATGTTTCTGTCGAGACAGCGCGATCGGGTGGCCGAGAATACGGTCCCGGCAGAGCCTGGATGAATTTGTTAACGCATTTTTACCATGTTTCGTCGGAACATCGCTCATGGTTAACGAATCGCATCCGTATGAACGGTGCGAAACCGGAGTGATTTCAGCATGTGCCGCTGGGCAGCCTATCGCGGGGAGCCGCTCTATCTCGAGGAACTGGTGACCTCTCCGGCGCACTCGCTGATCGAGCAGTCCCATTGCGCCACGCGGGCAAAGACGGCGACCAACGGCGACGGCTTCGGCATTGCCTGGTACGGCGACCATCCGGAACCTGGGCGCTACCGCGACATTCTCCCCGCCTGGTCCGACTGCAATCTGAAGAGCATTGCCCGCCAGATCCGCTCGCCGCTGTTCCTCGCCCATGTGCGGGCGTCGACCGGTGGCGGCACCCGGCGCGACAACTGCCATCCCTTCGTCTTCGGGCGCTGGTCCTTCATGCACAACGGCCAGATCGGCGACTTCGAACATCTGCGCCGGCCGATGGAGAGCATGCTCGACAACGACCTCTATTCGGCCCGCACCGGCACGACGGATTCCGAACTCCTGTTCCTGCTCGCCATGCAGTTTGGTCTCGACCACAATCCGCTCGGCGCGATCGCCGAAGCGCTGGCCTTCATCGAACAGCTTGCCGAACATCTGGAGCGCCAGGTTCTGGTGCGCTTCACCGCCGCCTTCTCTGACGGCAACGATCTTTATGCGGTGCGCTATGCCTCCGACTGGAAGGCGCCGACGCTCTACGCAGCACCCATGGGCCCGAGCGGCGGTTACTGTCTTGTCTCCGAACCGCTCAACGACGACGACGGCGCCTGGGTCGAAATTCCTGACGGCACGGCCGTGATCGTCGGCGAAAACGGCGTCGATGTCAGGCTGTTCTCGACGCAGGGCGCGCCGGTACGCAAGCACCGTTCGGCCTGAGGCTTTCAGCATATCGGTGGGCAGTGAGCGGCCCCTCATTCGGCTGCCGCCACCTTCTCCCCGTTTTCACGGGGAGAAGGGATACGCCGCACTCGCGCGTTCCTTTTGCTGCGGATGCTTCATCCACACAGGGCACGTTCCCTCGCCCCGCCTGCGGGGAGAGGGTTAGGGTGAGGGGCTTTTTGGCCAGGTACGGCGATTGATCAACCCTGTTCTCTTCGCTCCAGCTCAGCCGCAATCAGCGCCGCCAATTTTTCGGCAACCGCTTCCTTGTCCATCTCCGGCCAGTCGTCGTTGCCGTCGGCCGAGATCAGCTTCACCCGGTTGCGATCGCCACCCATGATGCCGGTTGCGGCGAGACGTCGTTGGCGAGAATGTAATCGGCACCCTTGCGCTCGAGCTTCGAGCGGCCGTTGTCGGCGACGTTCTCCGTCTCGGCGGCAAAGCCGACGACCAGCTTCGGCCGGTTTGCATGGTGGCCGACCGTCTTGAGGATGTCCGGGTTCTCGGCCAATTGAAGCGGTGGCGGCGCTTCGCCCGGCTTCTTCTTGATCTTGTTGCCGGCCGCACTTGCCACCCGCCAGTCGGCAACGGCCGCGACCATCACCGCAACGTCGGCGGGAAGGGCGGCAAGCACTGCATCGCGCATTTCCTCGGCGCGCTCGACATGGATCACGTTGACACCTGTGGGATCGGGGATCGTCACAGGGCCGGACACCAGCGTCACATCCGCGCCGAGCCTGGCGAGCGCCGCGGCAATGGCGTGGCCCTGCTTGCCCGACGAGCGGTTGGCGATGTAGCGCACCGGGTCGATCGGCTCATGCGTCGGGCCGGATGTGACGACCGCCTTGCGTCCGGCAAGTGGCTTCGCGCCGCCTGCAAGCAGGTTTTCGACGGCAGCGACGATCGCCAGCGGCTCGCTCATCCGTCCTTCTCCGGCCTCGCCGCTCTCCGCCATTTCGCCGGCTTCAGGGCCGATGAAATGGATGCCGTCGGCGGCGAGCGTCGCGCGGTTGCGCCGGGTTGCCGGGTGCGCCCACATCTTCGGGTTCATCGCCGGCGCGACCAGCACCGGACGGTCGGTGGCCAGCAGGATGGTCGAGGCGAGATCGTCGGCATGACCGTTCGCCATCTTCGCCATCAGGTCGGCGGTAACAGGGGCGACGACGATCAGATCGCATTCGCGCGCCAGCCGGATATGGCCGACATCCTGTTCGTCCTCGCGCGAAAACAGCTCGAGATAGACATGCGAGGCGGAAAGCGCGCCGACGGCAAGCGGTGTCACGAACTGTTGCGCACCTGATGTCATGACTGGCCGGACGCTGGCGCCGCGCTCGCGCAGCCGGCGGATAAGGTCCAGGCTCTTATAGGCCGCAATGCCGCCGGAGATGATCAGGAGAATGCGTTTGCCCGACAGTGTCATTGCGTCCCAGCCTTGCGGCCGCCTTCTTAACCGGAGTTCTTTCCGGTTCAGCCATGGTGTTCAACAGCATCCCTTTCGACGGCTTCGCCGGCGGAGGGACGCGGTTGCAGCGACCCTACTTGAGCGTTTCATCGGGCGCAACGTGTCTGGCCGAACGCCACAATTGCAGCCGTGGCGGCGCACGCCTGGAGGGGCGTTCGGCGATCCTTGCGCGCCGGCAGCAGATCACCCGATCCAGATGGCGCGCCTGGCCGCGTTCCCTTTCTAGCGGCGAATATCCCTTGGTATCTCACTGCCGAAGGCGCATAGTGCATCCATCATCGACCGATCGAACGGGCGTCGGTGGCTGAGAGATCGTTACGCTTTCGCCCCAACTGAGGAGATCGCGTGATGCACCCCATCGACGGATTTCGTGGGCGACCGATCCTTCCCGAGGAATTCCCGATGGTTGCCGATGTTTTTCGGGATGCCGTCCGGGTGCGATACCCGGCGCTTGATCGCGAAGAGGGCGAGGCAATCCTGGCCCGACTCATGGACTTGCACCACAGCCGTGTCGAAAGTCGGCTGCCCCTGGTCCAATAGCTGTCGACCTTCGGATCTGCCGTCCTCAGCAGCCAAAACGCGTCGCGGATGCCGCTCCAGATTTCCGCGCGGGCCTCCCGCACCTCATAAGATGACACGCAGGCGATCGCGTGGCCCGGCCCCAACGGCCGTCGGGCATTTCGACGCCAGGGAGAATGCCATGCTTCATACCTTTGCAATGCATATTCGCCGCTATGACTACGCGCTTGCCGCAATCAAGATGTCGCTCATCCTGTCCCTGCTGGTGATCGCGCTGATCACGCTGAACGGTCTCGTCTGGTAATCGTCCAAAGGCGGCACCATCTGCTCCAGACCGGGCGACCACGCTCGTGTGCCGCCCACACTGTGTTCCAATACCATCTCCAATCGATCAGTGCCGAACGCGGCCGGATCTGGCTTCAAAGCAAGCAGAATGCCGGTTGCACGGGCGCCAAGGATGTTTCCAGACTGAGCGGCGACCAAGTGCTCACGGTTCGCGGCGAGCGGCTATGGCATCCTTCCCTTGAAGAAAACACGATCGATGTTATCTTTGCATCGATAGAAATTACCACAGGATACACGCATCGATGGATTTCCACCTGACAGCAAAGCCCACTCTTTTTGCCATCAGGGAAATCCGTATCCATGCCTGTTTCGATCTCGCTCTCCCATCTCACCTGGTCAACGCCTGACGGCCGCAGCCTCTTTTCCGACCTGAGCCTGACGTTCGGCCCGGCGCGCTCTGGCCTTGTCGGGCGCAATGGCGTCGGCAAAAGCACGCTGCTGAAGCTGATTGCGGGAACACTCCAGCCGCAGGCCGGCACAGTCTCGGTCGACGGCAGCCTCGGCATCCTGCGCCAGACGGTGCAGGTCGCCGAACAGGAGAGCGTCGCCGACCTCTTCGGCATTGCCGATGCGCTGGCGCTTCTACGCCGAGCGGAGGAAGGCACCGCCAGCATCGACGAGCTGTCGATTGCCGACTGGACGCTGGAGGCGCGACTGGCCGCAGCGCTCGCTCGCCTCGGGCTGGAGGCAGAAGCGCAGACGCCGCTCTCATCGCTATCCGGCGGGCAGCTGACCCGTGCCAAGCTGGCGGCATTGGTCTTTGCCGATCCCGATTTCATCCTGCTCGACGAACCCACCAACAATCTCGACCGCGCCGGGCGCGAGGCAGTGATCGAGCTGATGGCGAACTGGCGTGGCGGCGCCATCGTCGTGAGCCACGATCGCGAGCTTCTCGACACGATGGATGTG
This sequence comes from Ensifer sp. 1H6, assembly GCF_001976035.1. Taxonomy (NCBI): domain Bacteria; kingdom Pseudomonadati; phylum Pseudomonadota; class Alphaproteobacteria; order Hyphomicrobiales; family Rhizobiaceae; genus Ensifer; species Ensifer sp. 1H6. The sequence continues at coordinate 112,412 of NZ_MOAI01000006.1, forward strand.
ATCGTCGAACTCACCTCTCTCGGCGCCACCAGCTACGGCGGCAACTGGAGCCACTATCGCGAGCGCAAGGCGATCGAACTCGCATCGGCCCGGCACGATCTTGCCGACGCGGAACGACGCCTTGCGGAGGTCGACCGCAAGACGCAGGAGCTCGCGGAGCGCAAGGCCCGAAAGGATAGCGCCGGCCGCAGAAAGCGCGCCAAAGGTGACGAGCCGCTTCTGCTGCTCGATGCGAAGAAGGAGCGCAGCGAAAAGACGGCGGGCGACAACGCGCGGCTTTCCGAGCGGCGACGCGATCAGGCGCTCGGCGATCTTGCCGCCGCCCGCGAACGCATCGAGATCCTCCAGCCGTTTTCGGTCCGGCTGCCTTCGACCGGGCTGCCGCCCGGCCGTGCCGTTCTTCAGGTCGATGATGTCAGCGCCGGTTATATCCCGGACCGTCCGGTGCTCGCCAATCTGTCGCTGACGATTGCCGGGCCGGAGCGGGTGGCGATCACCGGCCGCAACGGTTCAGGCAAGACGACGTTTCTGTCGCTGATGTCAGGCAAGCTTGCTCCCTGGTCGGGTCAGGTTCGGGTTCTGACGGACTTTGCCATTCTGGATCAACAGGTGAGCCTGCTCGATCCGCAGGTGTCGATCCGCGACAACTTCCGCCGGCTCCATCCCGGCGCCGGCGAAAACGCCTGTCGGGCGGCGCTCGCGCGGTTCATGTTCCGCGCCGACGCGGCACTGCAGCGCGTCTCCAGCCTGAGTGGCGGGCAGATGCTGCGTGCGGGGCTCGCCTGCGTGCTTGGCGGCGAGAGCCCGCCTGATCTCCTGATTCTCGACGAGCCGACCAACCATCTCGATATCGATTCCATCGAGACGGTGGAGGCGGGACTGCGGGCTTTCGACGGGGCGCTCATCGTCGTCAGCCACGACGAGGCGTTTCTGGAGGCGATCGGCATAACGCGCCGGATCGATCTGACGACCCCGTCGGCAGGTCGTCGCTCGAACGTTCGTTAAAGGCGGATGATTTCGGGCGGCACGCCGGCAGTGGGCGCTACTGCGCCCATTTCACGTCGCCGGTAAAGGCGATCGTCAGCCAGCGATCGCGCCCGGCCTCGCCGATTTCCGCGCCGATCTCGGCGCGGATCGCATCGAGGCTCGCAAGCGTATCCACCCGGGTTTCGGCCGATCCGATCAGGTAGATCTCGATCAGCCGGGCCCTGCCGACCTTGGCGACGTATGTGCGATAATCGGCAAAGCCGTGGCGGCTGGCGGCATTGCGCGCTGCCTCGCGCACTTTCTCGTCCAGTTCCGCCGGGGCGACTAGGAAGATTTCCTTCAGCGCGGCATAGACGGTCTTCAGCGGAAGCGGGATCAGGCAAAGTGTCAGAACCACCAGAATTGCCGGGTCGGCATAGGGCGTCCAGTCTTCATAGGCGGTGCCCTTCAGCATCGCGGCGACCACGAAAGCAACAAGCAGGGCTGCGGTAATCGTGCCCGACATCGCCCAGGCACGCACATCCAACGCCAGGAATTCCGAGCTGATCGTGCGGTTCGCCCGCCGCCCGTAGATGAACATCACGATGCAGATGACGACGACGACGGCGGCATAGGCGATCGCCCAGTCGAAGGCGAGTTCGCGGCCGCCCGACAGCAGCGAGTCGACGGCGTTGATAAGGGCGTAGAAGGAGAGCGTCGTGAGTAGGCCGGCGTTTAACAGCAGGACCATCGGCTCGATATGCCAGAAGCCCATTTGAAAGCGGCTGCTTTCCCGTGGGATCAGCCGCGTCACTCCCAGCGCCAGCAGCGTCATGGCGGCGTCGACGACGGAAAACACCCCGTCGAACACGATCGACACCGATCCGGACAACAGGCCGAACAGCACGCCTGTCGCGCCGACGACGATGGTGGCGGCGATCGATCGCTTGAGGACGGTTTGTTCGGTGGCGGTGGTCATGATCTTGTATTCACTCCTGTTTCGACGCGGTGCTTAGGCTGTGCCAGTGACGAAATGGTGACGGTGATCACGCAGACGAGGCGATGGTAGCGCTTCCGGTTGGCAAGAAAAAGCGGCGGCAGCGCTGCCCTGCGGCGATCTCGTGTCGCACCAGGGAGGCGATCGATGAGCCCAAGCATGATGATTGTGAACACGAATACCACCCCTGCGTGGGGCAATGCTGCCTCCGGCCCTAGGCGAATTGACCGAAGCGCATGAGATCTCGGCCGACGGCGCTGCCATCGAGCGCATCGGTGCGTGCCGCCTGCGGGCGGGGCGGCGGCATGGAATGGCCGATTGCAAACAGGAGCGCGCTTGCCGCTGAAAGCAGCGCGAACAGCAGGAACATGCCGGCGCCGCCGCTTGCGCCGAGTGCAAGGCCGCCGATGAGCGGCCCAAGGAAATTGCCGACGGTGGACAGTGAATGGGCGCCGAAATAGGTGCCGCGATTGCCGGCATCCTGCCGTCGACCAGCACATATTCCGAGGGCACGACGAGCACCTCGCCGATGGTGAAGAGGATCATCGAGGCGACCAGCATTTCGACGCCGGACGAGGCTGCAAAGCCGATTTCACCAAGCAGGAACAGCAGGCAGCCGAGCGACAGCGCCTTGAGCGCGCCGATCCTTTCAATGACGAAGCGGGCGGGCGTGCTGGCGACGAGCACCGTTGCTGCGTTGGTCGAAACCAGCAGCGCGAACAGGGTGACGCCATCCTCGAAGCCGGTGTTGAGATATTGCGACAATGTCACCGACCATTGACCATGAACGGCCAAAAGCAGGGTGCCGCCGATGACGAAGAAGATCAGTCGGCGGTCGCGCAAGGCAGCGACAAGCCCGCGCCAGCCGCCCGTGGTGTTGGACCCCGGTCCCGTCTCGACCGCCCGTCTGTTGCTCGCTTCCGGCACGGTGAAGAACAGCACGAGGCCGAAGGCCGCATGCATGATGCCGGCAATGATGAATAGGGTCGAATAGGCAGCGCCGACCCAGACGCCGATCAACGGCCCGACGGCCCAGCCGGCATTGATCGCCAGATAGCGCCAGGAGAATACCCGCAGGCGCAGATGCGCTGGCGCGGCATCGCTCATCAATGCGCGCGAAACCGGTTCATAGACGGCGGCGGCAACCGCAGAGACGATATGCGCCAGCGCGAAGGCGGCGATCGAGTGCGCCAGCCCGAGCCCCGCCAGCGCCAGTCCGGCCATGAAGAGCGCTATGGTCAGCACACCCGTTCGGCCGATGCGATCGGACAGGCTGCCGGCAAACGGGCTGATGATCGCGCCGAGCAGGGGGCCCGCGCCAATCAGGACGCCGATACCTGCCGGGGTAAGGCCAAAATCCCGCTGCAGGCGGATCGCGAGGAAGGTCAGGCTCATGCCCTTGGCGATCGTCACCACGCCGGAGCCGGCGATGAGAAGCAGCGCCACCAGGCGGCCCGTGCGTTCGGAAAAGGCATTCATCGCAGCACCCGCGGGCTGGGCCGCCGACGTTCTCCGAGGAACGCTGGGCGGCAGGGAGGAGAGGGCAATCTCACCTTCGCGATTACACTCGCCGCGTGTGTTCGGCAAGGGCTCTGGTTGTCGAGACACCGTCGGTCGGCGTGAGCAGGCGGGTTGTTCCGGCGCCTCACTGCCTTTGCCGTGCCCGTCCGCCCGTCGGAGGCACCACCGGCCGGCGCTGGCAGTGGCCGCCGCAGGGGGCTGCCCAAGCTGTGGCTGGGCTTGACCGGTGCCGGCCGCTTGTCAGCCCTCTTTTTGACGATGCTGCCATTCCGCATAGAGCGGTGCCAGGTCGTTATCGTCGACCGGCACATGGCGAAAGCGCATCGACTGTTCGCCAAGGGGTTTTGCCAGTTCGGCATAGACTGCCGCCGTCGACAGCCCGTAGGGTTCGGCGTCGGCATTCGAGTGGGCGTAGGCGATCTCGGTGATGCCGGCCATGCGCATGGCCGCAATGCACATCGGGCAGGGTTGGCCGCTGGCATAGATCGCAACGCCTTCAAGACGGGGAGACCCGAGGCGCTTTGCCGCCAGGCGAAGGGCATTCATCTCGGCATGCGATGTCGGATCGCCGGTTTCAAGCATCTCGTTGACGCCGCTGGCGATAACCTCGCCGTTGCGAACGGCAACCGCGCCGAAGGGACGGCCACCTTTTTCGACATTGGCGCGGGCAAGGGCGACAGCCTCGCCGAGAAAGCGTCTTTCCTGCTTCATGTCCCCTCCGATTTCAACGGGCGCCGGCGGCGGTAAGCAGCTTTTCAATCCGGCCATAGCCGCGCTGCCGGGCGTGGCTCAATGGGCTCACGCCCTCGCCATCGGCAAGATTGACGTTCGCGCCCGCGTCGATCAGCAATCGCACGATCTCCGTATGCTTTTCGCCGCCGGTGCCGAGAATGATGGCTTCGATCAGCGCCGTCCAGCCCAGCCGGTTGACGTGATCGACATCGACGCCCGCCTCGATCAGCGTCTTCACCGTTTCGACGTGGCCGCGTTCTGCCGCAGGGATCAGCGCCGTGCCGCCGTAACGGTTGGTGCTTTTGAGGTCGGCGCCGTTGGCAAGCGTCAGCTTCAGGATTTCGAGATGGCCGCGCGCGCCAGCATAGAGGTAGGGACTGTCCTCGATCTTGTCCTTCGCATTGACATCCGCGCCGGCTTCGATGAGCGCGCGGGCAGCGTCGATGCGGTTTTCGTGTGTGGCGACGAGCAGAGCGGTCGCGCCGCTTGCGTCACGCGCGTCGAGCGTTGCTCCGCGCTTGATCAATTCGCGCAGTTCGGCGGCGTTGCCGGCCGAAGCTGCGGCAATCATTTCCTTTTCAAGCATGGCGGCTCCTGCAGCGGCGGGAAGAAGGGCTGAGGCGAAGAGTGCAATCCCGAGCAGCCACCCGGTCGATGGTGAGTTCATGGGGGTCATTCCAGTCGTTTAGCCAGTCGTATGGTCAGCCGGGCAAACGGCGCCCGGCTGCAGGTTTTACTGCATAACCCCTGAAACCAGCATCAATTTGCGGTGAAGTTCACCTGCGAAATTGAAGCTTCTGAACGCCATGTCTGACGCACGATGCAATAATAAATGACCGCCTTGAGCCGGTCGCTTGTATTTTCAAGGGAGGGGCAGGGCGGACAGACGCGGCAACTCAGAGCATCGATCGGCTGAGACCGCCGTCGACGGGAAGTGCCACGCCCGTGACATAGGCCGCGGGCGGCCGCGAGAAATGCGGCGGCAGCGCCGAATTCCGCCGGCGTTCCATAGCGGCCGATTGGAATATCCGCCTGGCTGCGCGCGGCAACCGTGGCGATATCGACGCCTTCGTTCTCGGCGTCCATGCGGTCGAAGCCCAAGGTGCGGTCGGTCGCAAGCCGCCCCGGCAACAGCATGTTGACGGTCACGCCGTCGGCGGCGACTTCGCCGGCCAGCGTCTTCAGCCAGCCGGCAACAGCGCTTCGAAGCGCGTTGGAGGCGGTCAGGCCCGGGATCGGCTCGCGGATGCTGGTCGAAGCGACGGCAATGATGCGGCCGAAACCGCGCTCCCTCATGCCGGGCAGAACCCGGCCGGTGATGCGCATGCCGGCGAGCACCATGGTCTCGAACTGCGTCCGCCAGAACTCCGGCTCGATGGTGGACGCAAGCGACGGCGGCGGCCCGCCGCCATTCAGGATGAGAATGTCGATCGCGCCGAAATCGGCGGCGAGCCGATCGAGCAGCGCGTCGAGGCTTTCGGGCTTGGAAAGATCGAGCGCAAAACCGCGGGCGCTCGAACTGAGCTCTGCTGCGACCTTTTCGGCCGTAGTTGCGTCGCGACCGGTCACCGCGACGGCAACGCCTTCAGCCGCGAGTGCTTCGGCGATGCCGCGTCCAAGCCCCTTGCTGCCGCCGAGCACGAGCGCCTTCTTGCCTGTGATGCCGAGATCCATGACGGTCTACCTTCCCATGCGATTTGCGTTGCTGCTTTTGGAGCCCGGCAGCGACGCGGCGTCAATGGGGTAAGCGGATGGGAACCGGCAATTCGGATGAAGGTGATGAGCGCCAGACGTCGAAAAGCCCGGCCGGAAACCGGCCGGGCCTCGTGTCCCTCGCCCCTTGCTATTATTAACGGCAGATGCGGATACGCTCGTAGTAGACATTGCCGTAGTGATCGTAGCGCCTGACTTTCTTGATGAAGCAATAGGGGCGATACTCGTCGTAGTAGCCACCGTAATAGCCGTCGACATAGCCGATCTGGCCGCTCCAGCCATGGCCGTAGGCGCCGTTGCTGAAGCCGATCGTCACACCGCCAGCCTGTGACGGCGCGGCAAAGGAAACGGCTGCGGTGATTGCGACGGCCGCGGCGATGATGATCTTGCGCATGGTGTTCTCTCCTCCAGGGATGAACTCCCGTCATCCATGGGGAGAAGATCGCATGTCGTCTGCTTATTCGCAGTTCCGGATGGAACATGGTTGCAGCCGGCGGCAGAACCGAAAGCCCTGCCACCTCTTCCTCACCACCCGGACGCATGGTCCGGCCGCGATCAGGCGCGAATGCGCGCCATCGCCAGCACGTCGGCCAGCACGCCATTGCGCAGAGCATAGGCCCTGTGCGTGCCTTCGGGTTCGAAGCCGGTCTTGCGATAAAGCGCGATTGCCGCTTCGTTGTCGGTAAAGACGGTCAGCTCGATGCGGCTGATCCCAAGCCAGTTATCGGCAGCATCGATCAGAGATGTAAGAAGTGTCTTACCGATGCCTTCGCCGCGGTGGTTGTCATCGACGCTGATGCCGAGCACGGCGGAGTGATGCCGGCGCCCCTTATTGCGGTGCAGACCGGCCATGCCGACGATGCGGCCGTCGCGCTCGGCCACGATCACAGTGTTGTCCTCCGACAGGCCCTCCATCCACTTGCGCGTCTGCTCCGGTGTCGAATAGGGCAGTCTGAGCGTGCCGGAGCGGATGCCCGGCTGGCTCATAAGTGCGGCGATCGCTTCCCAGTCGACGACGCGCGCCGCTCGAATCCTGAGTGTCGGGGAGGGGGTGGCTTCGGTCATTGTTTCCTCATCAGCTCGCTGGCACCGAGGAAACAGGACCAAACCCTGCTCGCCTCGGCAGGGTTGGTCGGGGGACAGTCCGTTTAACGCACGTGGTCTCCCGCACACCCCTGGATATGCGTGCAAAGCACCATTGCGATCATCGAACGATTGTCCATGTCGGAACGATAACAAGCGGCAGTGGAATTGCAAGCCGGTTCGGCGACCGGATTGCCGGTGGCGCTCAGGTCACCTGCCAGGCGATATAGACGAGCGTGGCGGCAATCAGCCACAGCGCCAGGCGGCCGGAGCGCGTGTGGCGTGCCTCGGCCTTGCCGATGGCATGCGCCGTCTCGGCGTCGAACCGTAGGCCGTTTTCGCTCATGGCCATGATCTCGCTGGAGAATTTTTCCGTGCGGGCGGCGATTTCCGGTGCTGCTTCGGCCAGACGAAGGGCCGCGTGCAGGCCGTCGCGCAGGTCGGTGACGATGCGCTTCGGTCCGAGATTGTCGCGGATCCACTTGCCGACCACAGGCTCGGATGCTTTCCACATGTTGAAACGCGGATTGAGCGTGCGCGCGACGCCCTCGACGACGACCATGGTCTTCTGCAGCATGACCAGTTCCGGCCGTGTCTGCATGTCGAAGAGCTCGGTCACCTCGAACAGAAGCGTCAGCAGCTTTGCCATCGAGATGGTCTCGGCCGGCTGGCCGTGGATCGGCTCGCCAATGGCGCGGATCGCCTGGGCGAAGCTCGCGGCATCATGATGCGACGGCACGTAGCCTGCCTCGAAATGCACGTCGGCGACGCGCTGGTAGTCGCGGGTGATGAAGCCGAACAGGATCTCGGCGAGGAAGCGGCGTTCCTTCTTGCCGAGACGGCCGACGATGCCCATGTCGACGGCGACGATATGGCCGGCATCGTCGACGAACAGGTTGCCCTGATGCATGTCGGCGTGGAAGAAGCCGTCGCGCAATGTGTGGCGGAGAAAGGACTGGATCAGGGTGTCGCCCAGCGCGTCGAGATCGTGGCCCGCCGCCTTCAGCCCGTCGATATCCGACATCTTGACGCCGTCGATCCATTCCATGGTGACGACGTCGCGGCCGGTGCGTTCCCAATCGACCTTCGGTACGCGAAAGCCGGAATCTTCCTTGGTGTTCTCGCCGAGTTCGGAAAGGGCGGCTGCTTCCAACCGAAGATCCATTTCGATCTTGGTCGTCTGCTCTAGCGTCTTGGTGACCTCGACCGGTTTCAGCCGCCGCGTATAGGGCAGGAAACGCTCCTGCATGTGGCTGACGAGATACATCGCCTCGATATCGGAGGCAAAACGCTGGCGGATGCCGGGGCGGATGACCTTGACGGCAACCTTGTCGGGCCGGCCGTCGCGCATGACGATGGCCGGATGAACCTGGGCGATCGAGGCGGCCGCCATCGGCAGGGAAAATTCGGCGTAGAGGTCTTCGACCTTGCGGCCGAGCGATCCCTCGATCGCGGCCTTGGCTTCGCTTTGCGGAAAGGTCGCCATCTGGTCCTGCAGCAGCGACAGGTCAGCGGCAAATTCCGCGCCGACGACGTCGGGGCGGGTTGCCAGGAACTGGCCGATTTTCACATAGGAGGGGCCGAGGCGTGCAACGGCGCGCGACAGCCGGTCGCTGCGCTCCTCGCCTAGCACCTTGCGGCGGGCGAAAAGCCCGGCTGCCTTCTGGGCGAAACGGGCAAAGGGCGGCAGGTGTTCGGTCGGGACCGCCGAGACGACGCCTTCGCGCACGAGAACCCAGCCGATCCGCACGAGGCGGACATATGCTCCAGCTGTGCTCATAAGATCAGATTTTCCAGCCGGAATGCAGCGCTGCGATGCCGCCGGTGTAATTGGTGAAGGAGACGCGCGAGAAGCCCGCCTCCTTGATCATGGCGGCAAAATCGCGCTGGTTCGGGAACTTGCGGATCGATTCCACCAGATACTGATAGGGCGCTTCGTCGCCGGTGATCAGCTTGCCGAATTTCGGGATCGCGTTGAACGACCATGCATCGTAGAAACGGTCGAGAAGCGGCATCTCCACTTCGGAGAATTCGAGCACCAGCAGTCGCCCGCCGCGCTTCAACACACGATAGGCTTCTTTGAGCGCGACATCGATACGCGGGACGTTGCGGATGCCGAAGGCGATCGTATAGGCGTCGAAGGAATTCGCGTCGAACGGCAGTTCCTCAGCATTGGCCTCGACAAAATCGAGATTGGCCGAAAGCTTCTTCTTTTCCGCCCGTTCCGCGCCGACGGCGAGCATCGAGCCGTTGATGTCGAGAACCGTCGAATGCGCCTTGCGGTCGGAGGCTTCGATGATGCGGAAGGCGATGTCGCCGGTGCCGCCGGCGACGTCGAGCGTCCTGTAGCCCTCGCGGCGCGGCGGATTGAGCGCGGCAATCATCGCATCCTTCCAGGCGCGGTGCAGCCCGGCCGACATCACGTCGTTCATGATGTCGTAGCGCTTGGCCACCTTATGGAAGACGTCGTTGACGAGCGGCTGCTTTTCGCCCGTACCGACGTTGCGGAAACCGAAGGAGGTTTCCATTCCGCCATTGGCCGATACCCGCTGATCCGTCATACGAAGAACTCCACCTGAACCAATTTTTCCGGCACCATAGCGAAATCGTCCGACCCGCGCTATCTCGGGGGCAGGGCCATGGCTGCGGCATAGCGCACCCCTATAGGATAAGTAGCCCGCCAAGGAAATGCCAACGGCCGGGCTTATGGTGGTTAAGAATGCCGGGCGTGTGGTGGTTAAGAAAGAAGGAGACGACGCATGCCGGAACTGCCGGAGGTCGAAACGGTAAAACGGGGTCTGGCGCCGACCATGGAAGGCGCGCTCCTCGTCAGTGCAGAACTGCGTCGGCCGGATCTGCGTTTTCCCTTCCCTGTCAATTTTGCAGCCACCGTTGCCGGTCAGCGCATCGTCTCGCTGTCGCGCCGGGCAAAATATCTGATGATCGATCTGGAGGCCGGTGACGTCATCATTGCCCATCTCGGCATGTCAGGTTCGTTCCGTATCGAACAGGGCGCGCTGCCAGAAACGCCGGACGAATTTCACCACCCACGCGCCAAGGATGAGAAGCACGATCATGTGATCTTCCATCTGGAAGGTGCCGTCGGCCCCGCCCGTGTCATCTATAACGATCCGCGCCGTTTCGGTTTCATGGATCTCGCCCGACGGGACACGGTGGCGGCCCACGCCTTCTTCCGCGCACTCGGGGAAGAGCCGACCGGCAACGCGCTCGACGCCGCCTATCTGGCGGCACGCTTTGCCGGAAAGGCGCAACCGCTGAAGGTAGCCTTGCTCGACCAGAAGAATATTGCCGGCCTCGGCAATATATATGTGTGCGAGGCGCTCTGGCGTTCAGGCCTGTCGCCGCTGAAGCCGGCAGGCGCCCTCGTCGACAGCCAAGGTGGGTCGAAGCCGGAACTGCAGGGCCTGACCGTTGCAATCCGCGAGGTCATTGCCGATGCCATCGCCGCGGGCGGCTCGTCGCTGAAAGATCATATCCAGGCCGACGGATCGCTCGGCTATTTCCAGCATTCCTTTTCCGTCTATGACCGGGAAGGGGAGGCTTGCCGCACGCCGGGTTGCGGCGGTACGGTCGCCCGCATCGTGCAGGCGGGACGCTCGACGTTTCATTGCCCGCGCTGCCAGAAATGAACATCCGGGTCCGGCCGGACCCGACCGCTGACACGAATTCGGAGGAGACGACAATGAGTTACGAGACGCTGCTGGTCGAGACGCGCGGACGCGTGGGCCTGGTCACGCTCAATCGCCCGCAGGCGCTGAATGCGCTGAACTCGACCGTTATGCGCGAGCTTGCCGCGGTGCTGAAAGCGTTCGATGCCGATAACGAGATCGGCGCCGTTGTTGTCACCGGTTCGGAGAAGGCCTTTGCGGCCGGCGCCGACATCAAGGAGATGCAGACGCTGGACTTCGTCGAAAGCTATCTCGGCGATTTCATCGGCGGCTGGGATCAGGTGGCTGCTGCCCGCAAACCGGTCATTGCAGCCGTTTCCGGCTACGCGCTCGGCGGCGGGTGCGAACTGGCGATGATGTGTGACTTCATCATCGCTTCCGAGACGGCAAAGTTCGGCCAACCGGAAATTACCCTTGGCGTCATCCCCGGCATGGGCGGGTCGCAGCGCCTCACCCGTGCCGTCGGCAAGGCGAAGGCGATGGACCTCGTCCTCACCGGACGGATGATGGACGCGACCGAGGCGGAACGCGCAGGACTCGTTTCGCGTGTGGTGGCGCCGGAGAAATTGATGGAGGAAGCGCTGGCTGCGGCCGAGAAGATCGCATCGTTCTCGCTGCCGGCGGTGATGATGGCAAAAGAGGCCGTCAATCGCTCGCTGGAGCTCACGCTTGCCGAAGGCCTGCGGTTCGAACGGCGGCTTTTCCATTCGCTGTTTGCCACTGAAGACCAGAAGGAAGGCATGGCCGCCTTCGCAGCGAAGCGCAAGCCGGAGTTCAAACACAGGTAGATCAAGGGGCGACGCGCAGTTTTCTCCAAATTGCGCGTTGACGGGGCGGCCGTTTCTCGCTATATGCCGCCCTCAGTTTGGAACGCCAAATCTGGGCTTTCCGATAATGCTCCCGAATTGCTTTGATGACAGGTCGCAGTGACCCGGCACGGCGAGGGCGGAGTTCATGTCAGTTTTCGAAGAGAGGCATCAATGGCCAATACAACTTCGGCGAAAAAGGCGACCCGCAAGATCGCACGCCGCACTGCAGTGAACAAAGCCCGCCGTTCGCGCGTCCGTAACTTCGTCCGCAAGGTCGAAGAAGCGATCGCAACCGGCGATCAGGCGGTCGCAGCCGCAGCCCTGAAGGCCGCTCAGCCCGAGCTGATGCGCGCTGCCATCAAGGGCGTGCTGCATTCCAACACCGCTTCGCGCAAGGTTTCGCGCCTTGCACAGCGCGTGAAGGCACTTTCGGCCTAATCCGGCTAATAAAAATCTGTTAATTGAAAGCCCGACCCTTGCGTCGGGCTTTTCCGATTCATACATGTGTCATCACGATGGTTAACCTGCACGACATTTCTCGTGTCAATGCGATGACAGAATTTCTATAGGAATTTCAGAGACTTACGAGAGGTCCTTGGTGATAGGGTGTCTCTGGCTGGGGGTCTTCTGGGCCCGTGATGAGTCAAGCGAATTTTTATTTTTTTTCTTTTTCGCCAGCTAATCAAAGAGCCGAAAATCAAAACCCTTGATTCAAAAGCGATTCTTCCCGGACTCGGATTGCGGCAAGCAAAAGGCAGCATGAGAGTCAACGGGCAGCGCTTAAGGTTGCGTAAAAATCGCGATTGATCTTGCCCATCGATCCTGCCTAAATGCCCTCCACAGGGGACACAGACCATATCTGTAAAGGGAAGTACGGAGGCCATTTCAACGAGATGGTTTCAGGCTTTCTGTTCCCTGTATCAGGGCGGCTCCACGTCGTTCAATCAGACAAGTCGAGAACGAAAAACCGGATGGCCCAACCATTCCGGACGAGGACATTTCGACTTCTGGTTGCCGGTGGCGCCACTGCTCAAAGTCAGGTGCAAGCGGTGCCTGACGAGAGATAGAATCCAGCGCTCGGCTGTCCGCTTCGTACGAGGGTGCGAGACAGTTGTCGGCGAGGAGGAGGATCCGGCACGGTCCAGAGCGGACTGGGGGATTTGTTGACAATGAGGCGCGAGGGGACATCAGCCGGCCGGCAAGGCCTGGCAGATGCGCGTAGCGCGCACCCGGTCGGGAGATGAGGAGCCCGGTTGGATTGCGACTGTGACGTTCGGTGAAGCGGCATGACCTCGATGAGGAAGCCGTGGGTGCCGGACATAAGAGATGGGGCCGGCAGAGATGACGGCGTCTGAACATAATCGGAAGGCGGCAAAATGCGGATGAACTTGGTGACGGCGGCGGGCGCGTTTCAAAAGAACGGCGACGTATTTCAGGCCGGAAGCAATCTATCTCAGGCGGCGGGAGATAAGCACGACATGAGGCATGACGCACTGTTCGAACGAGTGAGTGCGCGTTTGAAAGCCCAGGTCGGTCCCGATGTCTTCGCCAGCTGGTTTGGGCGTCTGAAGCTCCATTCGGTTTCCAAGAGCGTCGTGCGTCTCTCGGTGCCCACGACATTCCTGAAGTCCTGGATCAACAACCGCTATCTCGATATCATCACCCAGATCTTCCAGCAGGAAGACGGCGAAATCCTGAAGGTCGAGATCCTGGTGCGGACCGCGACCCGTGGCGCCCGTCCGGTTTCACAGGAAGAGACGCTGCCGCAGGCAACGGAATCGGCTCCTGCAACGCCCGCACGCCGTCCGACGACGGCGCAGTCCGTGGCTTCGGTCGCAGCCTCTGCGGTTGCCAGCGTTCAGCGGCCGACCCAGGCGCCGCTTTTCGGCTCGCCGCTCGACCAGCGTTACACCTTCGACAGCTTCGTCGAGGGCTCTTCCAACCGCGTTGCGCTTGCAGCCGCCCGCACGATTGCGGAAGCCGGCGCCGGTGCCGTGCGCTTCAACCCGCTGTTCATTCATTCAAGCGTCGGGCTCGGCAAGACCCACCTTCTGCAGGCGATCGCCATCCAGGCGCTGCAGAGCGCCCGCGCTCCACGCGTCGTCTATCTGACGGCCGAATACTTCATGTGGCGCTTTGCCACCGCAATCCGCGACAACGACGCGCTGTCGCTGAAGGAATCGCTGCGCAACATCGACCTCCTCGTCATCGACGACATGCAGTTCCTGCAGGGCAAGTCGATCCAGCACGAGTTCTGCCATCTGCTGAACATGCTTCTCGACTCGGCCAAACAGGTCGTCGTCGCCGCCGACCGCGCTCCTTGGGAGCTGGAATCGCTCGATAGCCGTGTTCGCTCGCGTCTTCAGGGCGGTGTCGCCATCGAAATGGACGGACCGGACTACGACATGCGCCTCGAAATGCTGAAGCGCCGTCTCGACTCCGCTCGTCAGGACGATACTTCGCTGGACATTCCCGGCGATATCCTGAGCCATGTTGCACGCAACATCACCGCCAGCGGCCGCGAACTCGAAGGCGCCTTCAACCAGTTGCTCTTCCGTCGCTCGTTCGAACCGCATCTGTCGATCGAACGCGTTGACGAACTGCTTGGGCATCTCGTCAATGCCGGCGAACCGCGCCGTGTCCGTATCGAGGACATCCAGCGTGTCGTTGCCAAGCATTACAACGTATCGCGCCAGGAGCTGGTGTCGAACCGCCGCACCCGCGTCATCGTCAAGCCGCGTCAGATCGCGATGTATCTGTCGAAGACGCTGACGCCGCGGTCTTTCCCGGAAATCGGCCGCCGCTTCGGTGGTCGCGACCACACGACCGTTCTGCATGCGGTGCGCAAGATCGAGGAGTTGATCTCCGGCGATACCAAGCTCAGCCATGAGATCGAGCTTCTGAAGCGCCTGATCAACGAATAGGCGCGAGATAGATTTACTTTCCGATTGCGAGAAAGGCCCGGGAAACCGGGCTTTTTTCGTTTCAGGCGCCGCGTGCCTGCGCGACGATCCAGGCACGGAATGCTGTGACGGCCGGCCGGTCGAGGGCCGATGGCGGATAGACCAGGTGATAGGCGAGATCGGTGGCGATGCCGGTTGGAAACGGCGCGACCAACACGCCTTCGGCAAGCTCGCGCGAAACCAGCGACAGGCGCACGAGAGCGACGCCATCGCCGGCTCTTGCCGCCTCGATGGCGCCATTGCTGTTGACGAACACCGGACCGCGCGTCGTGTCTATGCCTTCGGCGCCGACGGCCTCCAGCCACAGCTGCCAATCCGACCTCTGAACGTCATACAACAGCACATGGGCCGAAAGATCGGCCGGCGTGGTGAGCGGATGCTTGCGGGCAAGGGCCGCGTTGACGACCGGCACCAGCTCGTCATCGATCAGCCGCTCGCTCGTCAGACCCTCATAGCGACCGAAACCGTGGCGGATAGCGATATCGACGCCATCTGACACGAAGTCGGTCAGCCGGTTCGAGGCGCTGATGCGGATGTCGATGCCGTTGAGACGCTGCTCGAAGTCGCTGATCCTCGGCACCAGCCATTGCGCCGCAAAAGTTGGCGTGCAGCTCACCGTCAGTACCGGCGCGCGATTTCGCGCCGTCAGTTCCTCTGTCGCTTCCCGCATCATCCGGAAGGCGCGGCGCAGCGTCGAAAAATAGGTGCTGCCATCCTCGGTCAGAACCAGTTGCCGCGGCCGTCGCTCAAACAGCATCACACCCAGCGTCTGCTCCAGTTCACGCACCTGCAGACTGACCGCACCAGGTGTGACGCTGAGCTCGCGCGCCGCGAGCGTCACACTCAGGTGTCGGGCCGTGGCCTCGAATGCGCGCAGTGCTGCAAGGGAAGGAAGAGGTGTCATTATGATTTAGCCATACTCAATCATGGAAAGAGAAATGCTCGTTTGTGCAAACACTAACATGCTGACACTATTTATGTAAATCGAAGTCAACCAATATGGTTGTTTCAGATGAAGGCGAAGAACTAAATCATAGGAGGGTATGGAGATGCCGGAAACACTTAAGGCGAAGGTGATGGGACCCGGTGAATGGGCCATGCTGATCACACTGTCCCTGTTGTGGGGCGGCTCGTTTTTCTTCGTCGGCGTTGCGGTCAAGGCGCTGCCGCCGTTCACCATCGTTGCCCTGCGGGTCAGCCTCGCGGCGACGGCGCTTTTGATTTTCCTGCGCTTCACCGGCCGCGCGATGCCGCGCGATCCCCGCATCTGGCTTGCCTTCTTCGGCATGGGTCTGCTCAACAACCTGATCCCGTTTTCGCTGATCGTCTGGGGCCAGACTCATATCGCCAGCGGCCTTGCCTCCATCCTCAATGCCACCACGCCACTCTTCGGCGTCGTCGTCGCCCATCTGCTGACCGACGACGAGAAGCTGACCGCCAACAAGCTCTCCGGCGTGTTGATCGGTTTTCTCGGCGTGGCGGTGATGATCGGGCCTGCAGCGCTCGGCGGGCTCGGCTCGAATGTGCTGGCGCAGTTCGCCGTGCTGGGAGCTGCCCTTTCCTACGCCTTTGCCGGCGTTTTCGCCCGTCGTTTCAAGCGGATGGGCGTTGCGCCCATCGTCACCGCGACCGGGCAGGTCAGTGCATCGAGCATCATGCTCGTGCCGATCGCGCTGCTCGTCGATCACCCCTGGACCCTGACCGTGCCGGGCCTTGAAGTATGGGGAGCGATCATCGGCATTGCCTTGATCTCGACCGCGCTTGCCTATGTGCTGTTCTTCCGCATCCTGGAAACGGCGGGTGTCACCAATCTGATGCTGGTGACGTTTCTGATCCCGGTCAGCGCCATTCTGCTCGGCGCCTTGTTCCTCGGCGAAAACCTCGAGCCCAAGCATTTCTTCGGCATGGTGCTGATCGCCGCCGGCCTCGCCGCTATCGACGGTCGCCTGGTCCGGCGTTTCCGTCGCAAACAAACGGTCGATCCGGATCTCGCCTGCGGCGAAAATATCTGAAATCAGGCAAGCTCATGAACGATCGCGGCGGTGCGCAGGCACCTGCCGCGATCATTGCGTTTGGGCCCGTGATTGCAGGTATTTTTTTTTGGCGGTCTTGTCGACTATCTCTTCTCCAGATCGTCCTTGTTACAGGAGCAGGAGAGTTCCAATGCTTTACGCCGTATTTTGTTACAACCAGGAAGACGTCACTGCCAACTGGACCAAGGACGAGGACGACAAGGTCATGCGTGACCTTGCTGCCGTCCAACGCAAATATGGCGATGCCGGCAAGCTCGGGCCGGTGGCGCGGTTGTTGCCGACCACGGCGGCAACGACGCTCCGCCACGCCGTTGGCGAGACCGTCGTCATCGATGGCCCATTTGCCGAAACGAAGGAGCAGCTGCTCGGCTTCTATGTCGTCGATTGCGCTTCACTGGACGAAGCGCTCGATTTCGCCCGCGAGCTCAGTGCGGCCAATCCTGCAGACGGCTCCTATGAAATTCGTCCCCTTGCCATCTACAAGCCAAGTGAGTTTCCCTCATGACAGACACGACCTGGATCGACCTCGCACTTGTTTCCGCTCGGCCGCAGGCAATGGGCGCGCTTCTGCGCTATTTCCGCAATCTCGATACGGCCGAGGAAGCATTCCAGGAGGCCTGTATCCGGGCATTGAAGACCTGGCCGAAGAGCGGCCCGCCGCGTGACCCGGCCGCCTGGCTGATCTTCGTCGGTCGCAACAGCGGCATCGACAAGGTGCGCCGGCAATCTCGCGAGACCGCGTTGCCGCCGGAAGAATTGCTCTCCGATCTCGAGGATCAGGAGAGCGATCTTGCCGAACGTCTCGATGGCTCCCACTACCGGGACGACATTCTCAAGCTCTTGTTTGTCTGCAGCAATCCGGTCCTTCCGGCAACGCAGCAGATCGCGCTGGCGCTGCGCATCGTCTCCGGCCTGTCGGTCAAGCAGATTGCCCGTGCCTTTCTCGTCGGCGAGGCGGCGATGGAGCAGCGCATCACCCGGGCAAAGGCCCGGGTCACCGCCGCCGGCATCGCCTTCGAAACGCCTGACGCGGCCGATCGGTCGGAGCGGCTGGCGGCCGTCGCAACCATGATCTATCTGGTTTTCAACGAGGGCTATTCGGCGATGAACGGGCCGGACAGCGTCTCGGCCGATCTTTGTGAGGAGGCGATCCGGCTCGCGCGGCTGCTCCTGCGGCTGTTCCCCTCCGAGCCAGAAATGATGGGGCTGACGGCTCTGCTCCTGCTGCAGCACTCACGCTCGCGCGCACGTTTCGATGCCGATGGCGGCATCATCCTGCTCGATGATCAGGATCGCAGCCTTTGGAAAAAGCCTCTGATCATCGAGGCGCTGGCCATGATCGACAAGGCGGTGCGCCATCGCCAGCCGGGTCCCTACCAGATCCAGGCCGCGATCGCCGCCTTGCATGCGCGTGCGACGCGCCCGGAAGAAACCGATTGGGAAGAAATCGACCTGCTCTACCAGGCGTTGGAGCGGCTGCAACCGTCGCCGGTCATCACGCTCAACCGCGCCGTCGCAGTGTCGAAGAGGGACGGGCCTGAAGCGGCGCTCGCGCTGATCGAGCCACTTGCCGAAAAACTCGCGGGTTATTTCTACTTCCATGGGTTGAATGGCGCGCTGTTGAAGCAGGCAGGCCGGGTTCGCGAGGCGCGCGTCGCCTTTGACCGGGCGATCGCGCTGGCCACCAATGCCGCCGAGGCCTCCCACATCCGCATGCAGCTCGATCATCTGAGCAAGGATGCGGGCGAGAAAAACCTGGCCACTGAAAAAAGATAAAAAATCTTGTCGGCGGTTGTCGGAACCGTGGCTGCAACTTCGTCCTTGGACTGAACCCGCTGACGGAGAAACAAACAATGACCGTTGTCACTGAAATCAAACCTGCCGACGACCGCGAACTGGTCATCACCCGCCTGATCGATGCGCCCCGCGCGCTCGTCTACCGCTGCTGGACGGATGCCAAGCTGCTGAAGAAGTGGTTCGCGCCTTCGCCGTGGACGACGCCGGAGGCAAAGCTCGAGGTTCGCGCCGGCGGCGCCAACCGCATCGTCATGCGCTCGCCCGAGGGCGAGAACTATCCCAATCTCGGCGTCTATCTCGAAGTGGTGCCGAACGAGAAGCTGGTCTTCACAGACGCCTTCACCGATGCCTGGTCGCCATCCGACAAGCCGTTCATGGTCGTGACCATCACCTTCGAGGACGTCGGGGCCAAGACCCGCTACACCGCACGGGTCCGCCATTGGTCCGTCGAGGATCGCGAAGCCCACGAAAAGATGGGCTTTCACGAAGGCTGGGGCCAATGCGCCACCCAGCTCGAAGGGGTAGCCAGGCAACTCTGATCAAGCCCAGGGCTCGACGGCCGTCGCCCTCGCGCCTGCCACCATCGGGAAGGGAGACCCGCCATGTCCGTGATCGACAACAAGAGTGCCGCCGTCGCCGAAATCCGTACGGTGATCGATGATTGGGCGGATGCCATGAGGGTAAAGGACGCCAAGCGCGTCATCGGCCATGGGACGCCTGATTGTGTCCTCTTTTCGCTGGCGCCGCCGCTGAAGTCGTCCGATGCCGGCGAGGGCGGGCTCGAACAGTGGTTTTCCACCTGGCGTGGACCGCTTGGCTATCGCTTCGAGGATCTCGATATCTCGGTCAGCGGCGATGTCGCATTCGTCAGTATGCTCACCGAACTTTCCGGCGAGAAGATCGATGCCGGGAAAATGTCGGTCTGGTTCCGCCAGACCCTCGGTTTGAAGCGCATGGCTGCCGGCTGGAAGATCGCACACCAGCACGAGTCCGTGCCTTTCTACATGGATGGCAGCCTCAAGGCAGCCGTCGATCTCAATCCGAAATCGACGGTCGACGGGCAAGCGCCGGCGCCGCCACCGATGCTAGGCCCGATCGCCTACCTCTGCGTCGAGGATGCGTACGCGACCGCTGATTTCTACGTCCGCGCCTTCGCCGCAACGGATGGCGGGCGGATGCTCGCCGAAGACGGTAAACGGCTGATGCATTGCCATCTGACGATCAATGGCGGTGCATTGATGCTCAACGATCCCTTCCCGGAACACGGCATGCCCTATGCCGCGCCGCAGGGCGTCGTGCTGCATCTGGTGGTCGAGGACGCGCAATTCTGGTGGGATCGCGCGGTTGCCGCCGGCGCCGAAGTGACGATGCCGCTTGCGGTCGCCTTCTGGGGCGACCTCTATGGCCAGCTGCGTGACCCCTTTGGCATCCGCTGGGGCATCGTCGGACCGGCCAAGAAGACAGACTGAAGAACGATTTGTGACAACGGGAAACGAGGAGAACTCCCCGAATGAACACTGCTCTTGTTATGACGGCTCCGGCTGGAAAAATGGTGATCCTCGGCCGCGTGCTGAGCGGTCTGGTTGTTGCGTTCCTGGCCTTCGACGGAGCGATCAAGCTCGTGCCACTGGACGTGGTGACTGAGACTTTGGCGGTGCTCGGCTATCCCGCCGATGTTGGCCTTGCGCGTCTGCTCGGCGTACTCACGCTTCTGTGTGCGCTGCTCTATGCGATCCCGAGAACGTCGGTCCTCGGCGCCATTCTGCTCACCGGTTATCTCGGCGGTGCCATGGCGACGCATCTGCGCGCGGATAGCCCTCTTTTCACCCATCTGCTGTTCGGGTTCTATCTCGGCGTCATCGCCTGGGCTGGCCTGTGGCTCCGAGACCGTCGCGTGCGCGCGCTGATCCCGTTCAAGAACGAGCAAGCCTAAGGAGAATTTCGCGATGAGCAAAACGGTTAGCGACTACATTGCAGGCCTTTCCGGTACGCCGGCTGCCGTGGCGAAAGAGTTGCACGGTGCCATTCTTGCCGCCGGCGGCACCAGGGACAGCGTGAAATGGGGCCATCCGATCTATGAGGCCGGCGGACCGGTCTGCCTGATCAAGGCTGCCAAGGACTATGTGACGCTCGGCTTCTGGCGCGGCGCCGATATGCTCGATCTCGACCCACGACTGGCCAAGGGCGGCGGCAAGGGCGACATGGCCTTCATCAAGGTGAAAGCGACCGGCGAGGTCGACGGCGCCCAGGTGGCGCGGCTGGTAGCCAAGGGTATCGCCCTCAATGCCGAGAAGGGCGATCCGTTCAAATCTTGAACGACGAAACAAACTTGCAAAGGGCGCTCCGAAACAGAGCGCCTTTCTCTTGTCCGATGCAATACATCTTCGCGGGACCGGATAATTTCCTTCCAACACCCGCGAGGCACGATGATCCTCTATTACCAGACCCATTCCCCTTTCGCCCGCAAGGCACTCGTCTTCGCCCACGAGGTCGGCATCGCTGAGCGACTGGAGGTGATCCACCACGAGACCAGCCCGACGCTGCGCAATGAAGAGGTCCATGCCGAAAATCCACTCGGCAAGGTGCCGGTTCTCTTGCGCCCCGAGGATGCGGCGATCTTCGATTCCGACGTCATCTGCGCCTATTTCGATACGCTGCATGATAGCCGCAAGCTCATCCCCGAAAGCGGCGAGGCGCGCTGGCATGCCCTGAGATTGCAGGCCGTGGCGCAAGGGCTGGCGCAGGCGGGGATCGGGTTGCGTTGGGAAACGGAGCGACGCCCGGAAGCCTTGCGCTATCCGGCGCTCGCCGACGGCTATGCCGAAAAGATCGAGCAGACCTATGACTGGCTGGAGCAGACGCTCGATGTCGACGCGCCGCTTGATATCGGCCACATCGCGCTCGCCACGACCCTGTCCTGGATGGCGTTCCGCGACCTGCCGTCGTTCCGTGACCGGACGAAGCTGAGCGTCTGGTTCGATGCCTTCGAGGAACGACCATCGATGCGCGCGACGCCGCTCTCCGGCGAGACCCACGATTGAGCCTTCGGTTTCCTTGCGTTGGATGCAGGCAGGGCGGCCGCTAAAACATTTGCGTCTCAGACGGTGGCATCGAGACGCGATATTTCCTTGCTCTACGCATTTCCTGACGGAAAACCGCTTCGCACTTTTCCTGGAAAAGCGCTAGCAGGCGAGGTCGGCGACGACGGCGTCGAGAATCAACATGCCGGAAGGCGTGCAGCGCAGGCGGGAATTTCCCAGCCGCTCGATGAACCCGTGGTCGATCAGGAACTGCTCGCGGTCTGGATCGGGATCGCGGCCGGACAGCGTCTGCCAGCGGGCGAGATCGACGCCTTCCTTGAGGCGCAGGCCCATCAGTAACAATTCGTCGGACTGGGCCTCGAGGTCGAGCACTTCGCGCTCGACCATGCCGTGGCCGTAGGTTTCGACCAGCCGCAGCCATTCCTCCGGCTTGCGCTCGGTCGCCGTCGCCAGCTTGGCGCCGCCGACGCTGAGGCGGCCATGGGCACCAGGCCCGACGCCGGCATAGTCGCCATAGCGCCAGTAGGTGAGGTTGTGCCGGCTCTCGGCACCAGGGCGGGCATGGTTGGAGACCTCGTAGGCGGGCATGCCGATCGCCGCCGTGATGTCCTGGGTCGCCTCGTAGAGGACCGCCGATTGCTCACCATCAGGAACGATCAGCTTGCCGGCCTTGTGCAGGCCGAAGAAGGGCGTGCCCTCCTCGATCGTCAGCTGGTAGAGCGACAGGTGGTCGACGGCATAGGAGACGGCCTCCTTGAGCTCGCGTTCCCATTCCTCGACCGTCTGGTTGGGGCGGGCATAGATCAGGTCGAAGGACATGCGCGGGAAGATCTCGCGCGCCAGCCGGATCGCTTTCAGCGCGTCTTCGACATTGTGCAGCCGGCCGAGAAATTTGAGGTCCCGGTCGTTCAGCGCCTGCACGCCGAGCGAGACACGGTTGACGCCGGCCGCGCGATAGCCGTGGAAGCGCGTCGCCTCGACACTCGAAGGGTTCGCCTCCATGGTGATCTCGATGCCATCGGGCACATGCCATTCGCGGGCGATGCCCGAGAGGATAGCGTCGACCGTTGCCGGATCCATCAACGACGGCGTGCCGCCGCCGATGAAGATGCTGGTGACGGTGCGTGGACCGGAAAGCTCACGCGCCTCCGCCATTTCCTTGAGGAAAGCGGCGACGAAACGCGGCTGGTCGATCGGCGGGTGGCGCACGTGGCTGTTGAAGTCGCAATAGGGGCATTTGGCCGCGCAGAACGGCCAGTGCACATAGATCCCGAAACCGGGATCCATGCCGTCACCGAGTGCCGATAGCGTGGCCGTCTGCATCGTTGCGTCTCTCATGCGGTAGATCACGTTGACCTTGGGCCGATCGACCCGAAGTCATGACCGCGATCGCTTCTAACAAATTGGAGCGGGATGTTGCGGAAAACCGCATACACGTTTCCTCAGCCCGCTCAAGGCAGGTTTCGGCGAAGATCTTGAAGGCGCGGGCACGGTGCGACAGCGCTTCAGCATCGCCCGGCTTCCAGCCGTGTTTCTCGTCCGCGCTCATCTCGCCGAATGTAGTGTCGTAACCCTTCGGCTGAAAGACCGGATCGTAGCCAAAACCCTGGTCGCCGCGCGGCGGCCACACGACATGGCCCTCGACCTCGCCGCGGAAAAGTTCGACATGGCCGTCTGGCCAGGCAAGGCAAAGCACCGAGACGAAACGGGCCGTGCGTTTTTCAGGCGCACTTGCGCCCTTGCCCTGCAGCGCCTTTTCGACCTTTTCCATCGCCATGGCGAAATCGCGGCTGCCGTCTTCGCGTTCGGCCCAGTTGGCGGTGTAGACGCCAGGTGCGCCATCAAGTGCGTCGATCGCCAGGCCGGAATCGTCCGAAAGCGCCGGCAGGCCCGAGGCCTTGGCCGAGGCGAGCGCCTTGATCGTCGCGTTTTCCTCGAAGGTCGTGCCGGTCTCATCCGGTTCGACGAAGTCGAGGTCGGCTGCCGACTTGGCCTCGAAGCCGAGCGGCCCGATCAGGTCGCGGATCTCGCGGATCTTGCCGGCATTGTGGCTGGCGACGATGAGCGTCTTGTCATCCAGTGTGCGCATGATGTGTCGTCTCTTAAAAGATGCGGCGCGAAGGCCGCGGTTCATTCGATGGACCAGAGGCCCGGTTCCGCGCATTCGAGGCTGTTGCCGGCCGGATCGCGGAAGTAGAAGGAGCGCGTGCCGTTCGGCCAGACAACATCGGCTTCGATCGTGACACCCGCCGTTTCCAGCTTGGCCCTCCAGGCGTCGAGTGCCGACGCGGAAACGCGGAAGCACATGTGGCCCTGGCCGGTGGTGCCGTGCGGCGGCACCGGCAGGGCCGCATCCGGCGAAGGCGGTTTGACCGTTTCCGCAGGATTGAAAATCAGCAGAACGCCCGAGCCACAGCGAAAGAACACATGTCGGTTCTCCCGCCGTGTAATCTTCTCCAGCCCCAGCACACCGCTGTAGAAGGCCTCGGCGGCGTCGAGATCCGACGCATAGAGCGCAGTCTCAAGAATGCCATCCAGCGCCGGGGCCATCGTCTCCGTCCTTCTCGTCAGCCGGCGATCGCCTGCTTCTGCAGTGCGACAAGCTCGGCAATGCCGGTCTTTGCCAGTCCGAGCAGGCTTGCGAATTCCGCTTCGCTGAAGGGTTTGCCTTCGGCCGTGCCCTGGATCTCGACAATGCCGCCGGTGCCGGTCATGACGAAATTCGCGTCGGTCTCGGCGGCGGAATCTTCGAGGTAGTCGAGGTCGATGATCGACTGGTTGGCGAAGATGCCACAGGATATGGCGGCGACATGGTCCTTCAGGACCTTCTCGACCTTCACCATGTTGCGGGCTTCCATCCACTTCAGGCAGTCATGCAGCGCCACCCAGGCGCCGGTGATCGAGGCCGTGCGCGTGCCGCCATCAGCCTGGATGACGTCGCAGTCGATCGAGATCTGGCGTTCGCCGAGTGCGGGCAGATCGACGACGGCGCGCAGCGACCGGCCGATCAAGCGCTGGATTTCCTGGGTGCGGCCGCTCTGCTTGCCGCTCGAGGCTTCGCGACGCATGCGCTCGCCGGTGGCGCGCGGCAGCATGCCGTATTCGGCCGTCACCCAACCCTTGCCGCCGTTGCGCAGCCAGGCCGGAACCTTTTCCTCAAGGCTGGCTGTGCACAGCACGTGCGTATCGCCGAATCGCACCAGACAGGAGCCTTCCGCGTGCTTGGAGAAATTGCGCTCGAACGAAACCTTGCGCATTTGGTCGATTTTTCTGCCGGATGGCCGCATCATCAAACTCCTATCGTATCTGGTGAGCCTTCTAGAGCATGGCGCAGCCAAAGGGAACCGGTGGACAGCCGGGGATCGGGGCGATTTTTCCCTTTTGCTATCGGGCGCGGGGATCACTATATTTCCGGCGGCAGGATTGGCCTGCGAACATGGAGCGACATGGTACTGCGCAATCCCGGAGTGACCGATATCGCGGCGGCGCTGGACGAGCGTTCCGGTGAAATCTTCCGTCGCATCGTCGAAACCTATTTGAACAGCGGAGAGCCTCTCGGCTCACGCAACCTTTCGCGGTTGCTGCCGATGTCGCTGTCGCCGGCGTCCGTGCGCAATGTGATGAGCGACCTCGAAGATCTCGGGCTGATCTATTCGCCGCACATCAGCGCCGGCCGCCTGCCGACGCAGACGGGCCTGCGTTTCTTCGTCGACGCCTTCATGCAGGTCGGCAATCTCTCCCCAGAAGATCGTGCTTCGATCGATCGGCACGTGCGGTTGAGCGACCATGCCCAGCCGGTCGATACGCTGCTGGCAGAGGCAAGCCAGATGCTGTCGGGCATGTCGCGCGGCGCCGGCCTCGTGATCACCGCCAAGAACGATCCGGTGCTCAAGCATGTCGAATTCATCCGGCTGGCGCCCACCAAGGCGCTGGCCGTGCTCGTCGGCGAGCATGACCAGGTCGA
This sequence comes from Ensifer sp. 1H6, assembly GCF_001976035.1. NCBI lineage: Bacteria > Pseudomonadati > Pseudomonadota > Alphaproteobacteria > Hyphomicrobiales > Rhizobiaceae > Ensifer > Ensifer sp. 1H6. Next base: position 137,720 of record NZ_MOAI01000006.1, read on the forward strand.
AAACCGCATCATCGAGCTTCCCGCCGGCGTGACGAGCTCGCAACTGACGGAAGCAGCGAACTTCTTGAATGCCCATCTCGCCGGCCAGACGATCGGCGAGGTGCGCTCGCAGCTCGAAACCGTCAAGCAGACCGTGCGCAGCGAACTCGATGCCCTGTCCCAGGATCTGGTCGAGCGTGGACTGGCGATCTGGTCGGGCAACGAGGGCGATGAAAAGCCGGCACGGCTGATCGTTCGCGGCCGGGCCAACCTGCTCGAGGGCCTGGAGGGAACCGAGGATATCGACCGCCTGCGCATGCTCTTCGACGACCTGGAAAAGAAGGACAGCCTGATCGAGCTGCTTGACCTCGCAGAGAGCGGCCCGGGTGTCAGGATCTTCATCGGTTCGGAGAACAAGTTGTTTTCATTGTCCGGTTCGTCGCTGATCGTTGCGCCCTATCGCGACAGTGAAGATCGCATCGTCGGCGCCGTCGGCGTCATCGGTCCGACGCGGCTCAACTATTCGCGCATCGTGCCGATGGTCGATTATACCGCGCAGTTGATGTCGCGGCTTTCGCGCTGATCAGGCGCTTTTGGCCACAGGCAGCATTGAACCCTTGATTTTTCGGCCCTAAACCTCGATATCGGCATCAAATCCAGTCACTGGGCATTTTACGCCATGCGGCCATCGTTGCGCGCGGGCGTCGGAATGCGGAAGACAAGACAGACGAACACCGGAGAACGTCATGACCGACGAAACAAACAAGCACGGACACGAAGCTGCCGCGACCGACGAGGCAGTCAACGATACGCCCGAGGTTGTGGAAGCGGCGCCGGTTGCCGAGCCCGATCCGCTGGAGCTTGCAAGGGCTGAGAACAACGACCTGCGCGACAAGTATCTAAGGCTCGCCGCCGAAATGGACAACCTGCGCCGCCGCACCGAACGCGACGTCAAGGATGCCAAGTCCTATTCCGTTGCTGGTTTTGCCCGCGACATGCTCGCCGTCTCCGACAATCTGCGCCGTGCGCTCGATGCCATCCCGGCTGAAGCGAAGGAAGCCGGAGAAGCGGGCCTTACTGCCCTCATCGAAGGTGTCGAGATGACCGAGCGCGCCATGCTGTCGGCGCTGGAACGTCACGGCGTGAAGAAGCTTGAGCCGGAAGGCCAGAAGTTCGACCCGAACTTCCACCAGGCAATGTTCGAAATCCCGAACGCCGACGTGCCGAACAACACGGTGCTGCAGGTCGTTCAGGCCGGCTACACCATCGGCGACCGCGTGCTGCGCCCGGCCATGGTCGGCGTATCCAAGGGCGGCCCGAAGGCGGCAGCTACGGAAGGCGACAGCCCGGCGGCCTGAGCTGCGGTCTGATCCATTTCAACGCTGCGCGTCCACTCGGATGCGCGGCGTTTCTTGTTTTCGGCAATCATATCAACCGAACAACTGCCGCAGGTGATCGTTGAGGAAACGGCCCTCCGGGTCGACTTTCGCCCGTAATGCCCGGAAATCGCCGGATCGTGGATAGAGCGCAGTCACGTCCTCCGCGCCGAGGAAATGCAGCTTCCCCCAATGCGGCCGCGAGCCGTATTGGCGCAGGATCGTATCGACGTCTTTGAGATACTCCCAATAGTCCGTGCCCGGCTCGCCCGAGACGGAAAGCGTGATCGAATCCTGCTCGTAGAACGGGCTGATCCAGCCGGTGTCGCCTGCGGTGAAGCGGTATTCGATCGGGTAGATGCAGGTCGGGTGCTTTTCCAGCATCAGCTTGCGCACAGCTTTTACAGCCTCCTTGCCGTGGGCGATGGGCACCGCATATTCAAGTTCGTGGAAGTTCGGCACATACTCGATCGGATAGATCTCCGAGGAATAGGCGATCTTCTCGAACCCCTGCTCCATCGGCGGCCGGTCGGTGATGTCGATCACCTTCATCTCGCAGACGTCGGACGTCTTGTCCGTCGTCGAAACCGACGCGGTATCCGGCAGGCAATAGCAATGCCGGCTTTCGGAAACCGGGCACCAGAAGAAGCCGAAGTGCCGATGCTTGGCGGCGAGTTCGTCGTGCTGCTCGATCATCTCGTCGAATGTGCAGCGCCAGAGCTTTTCATGCAGGTTGTAGCTGTCCATCGCCTGCAGCGTGATCTCGGAGATCACGCCGAGCATGCCGATCGAGACGCGGGCCGCCTCCAGCAGGTCCGGCGTCGTCTCGTCGACGACGAGAATGCTGCCGTCGGGCTCAACGAGCCGCATGCCGACGATCTGCGAGGCCATGTTGCCAAGTGCTGCTCCCGTGCCGTGGGTGCCGGTGGTGAGCGCCCCAGCCAGCGCCTGGCTGTCGATGTCGCCCTGGTTGATCAGCGAGAGGCCGTTCGACTTCAATACCTTGCCCAATTGGTTGATCGTCGTTCCCGCCCGGACCGAGACGCGTTTGCGCGCCTGGTCGATGGCGACCACGCCCTGCATGTTGGCAAGCGTCAGGTGGAGCCCGCTGGTCAGCGCCACCGGCGTGAAGGAATGGCCGGAGCCGGCGCAGCGCACATTGAGCCCTTGCGACGTCGCCTCGCGGACCATTTCGGCGAGCGCCGCCTCGCTCTCGGGTGCACCGCGCTGGCGCACGATGCAGGATTGGTTTCCGACCCAGTTGCGCCAGTGGCCGCCCGTCTGAAGCATATCTTTCCCCTCTCTCAGACCGCTGTGAAGCAATTGTCGACGAACAGATGCGTGCCGTTGACGAAGCTTGCCTCGTCGCTGGCCAGAAACAGCGCGGCATTGGCGACCTCTTTCGGGTCGCACATCCGCCCCTGCTGGGCAGCGATCGCCGCTTCCGAGACATCGACGCCGTATTTACTGAGGCCCACCAGTTCGCGCTTGCCGTGATCGGTGGCGATGAAGCCGGGGCAGACGGCGTTGCAGCGGATGCCGCGGTCGCGGAACTCAACCGCGATGGCACGGGCGAACATGTGGCAGGCGCCCTTCGTCGTGTCGTAGAGCACTTCCATCGGCGTCGCCGCCACGGCCGAGATCGACGAGGTGCAGACGATGCTGCCGCCGCCGGCGGCGAGCATCCCTGGAAGCACCGCCTTGGTCATCAGGAACATGCTGCGCACGTTGACGGCCATCAGCCGGTCCCATTCGTCCTCTTCCGTCTCCAGAAAGGGCCCGACCGCCAGGATGCCGGCATGGTTGAAGAGAACGGTGATCGCGCCGAAGGCTGCTTCGACCGCCTTGACGGCCGAGCTCACCTGCGCAGAAATCGAGACGTCGGCCGGCGCGAAGATCGCATCGCCGCCGTTTGCGCGGATGGCGGCGGCAACCTCTTCGCCCTTGCTGCGTGGCAGATCGACGATGCCGACCTTGGCCCCTTCGCGGGCAAAGAGTTCGGATGCGGCAAGCCCGCAGCCACCGGCGCCACCACTGATCAAAGCCACTTTTCCGGAAAGTCTGCCTGCCATCGTGTCCCCCTGTGCTCAAGCGTCGCGGCTAAACACGTGCTACGATCTTGGTCCCTCGTGGGATGAATTATTGTTGACGAAGAGGGGGCTGTCGATATCCCATGCGGGATACGGGGGTAGGGGAGAGTTCGACGCGGATGCTGGCTCGGGAGTCGGCCGATATTTCGGCCATGATCGGATTGATCGGAACACAGGATTTCGGCGGCGCGCTCGATCGCATGCTGCGCTCGGTCGCAAGCTTCGATCTCTCGGTTGCCTTCGCCTATCCCTATGATAACAGACCGATCGTGCTGCATGACGGCTACACCGCCAAGGTGTCCGCCAGCGCGCTTTCTGCCTATCTCGGCGGCGCCTATCTGCTTGACCCGTTCTATGTTGCCTGCAGCTCCGGCCAGCCGCAGGGGCTATGGCGCATGCGCGAACTTGCGCCTGACCGGTTCTTCCATTCGGAGTTTTCAAGCTCGGCCGAGGTGCATCCCTGCATCTCGATGGAAAGCGGGGTTCTGGTCGAAGAGATTGGCTTCGTCATTCCGCTCGATGACAGCGTGCAGGCCACCTATTCGCTGATGCGCGGCCGCGGCGGCACGCCGTTCAGCGACGAGGAACTGGAGCGCTTGCGGGTCTACGAGCCGATCGTGCGAGAGGCCGTGCGTTCGAACTGGCGCCAGCAAAGCCATGCCGTGGCGGCGACGCCTCGGCCCGACGACGCGATCGAAACCGCTTTCGACAGCCTCTGCGCCGACCGCCTGACCCGGCAGCAACGCAACATCGTCCGCCTGATCCTGCGCGGGCACAGCAACCTGTCGATCGGCAAGACGATGAACATCGCCGAAGGAACCGTCCGCATTCACCGCAAGAACATTTATCGCCGGCTCGGTATTTCGAGCCAGGGCGCACTGTTTCGAATTTTCATTGATCATTTGAACCGCCGTCAGCTTTACTGACGGCCGGTCCGGGCCGTGGCTCAGGCGGCGTGCGAGGTCGTGTCCTCGTTGAGCAGCGTGTAGATCGCGCTGGCGGAATCGCTCGATCGGATCTTCGCCACCATGTCGTGGTCGCGCAGTACGCGGGCGATGCGCGACAATGCCTTGAGATGGTCGGCGCCGGCGCCTTCGGGCGCCAGGAGCAGGAAGACGAGGTCGACAGGCTGGTCGTCGAGCGCTTCGAAATCGACCGGCGTGTCCAGCCGCGCAAAGATCCCGATGATCGACGGCAGGTTGTTGAGCTTGCCGTGCGGGATAGCAATGCCGTTGCCGACGCCCGTGGAGCCCAGCCGTTCACGCTGCAGGATGACATCGAAGATTTCGCGTTCCGGAAGGCCGGTGATCTTTGCCGCTTTAGCCGCCAATTCCTGAAGGAGCTGTTTTTTCGAGTTGGCCCTCATGGCCGGGATGATCGCATTTTGGTGCAGTAAGCCTGCCAATGCCATTCTTTTGTCCTCGTTCGCCGGTTAGAGCCGGACAACATCATCATAAATGCGTCGCAATGGCTCTAACCATCTTTGTCTTGGCGGGTGCCATGCACAGAAAAGTCGTATTTTCCGGCCTGTCCGCTGATCCAAGTGGCGGGAGCGCCGGCGCACCGGCACTCCCTTTTTCCACTCATCCCTTGATATTGGCGGCGTCAATCCAGCCAATATTTCCGTCGTTGCGTCTGTAGACGATATTCAACTCTGCCTTGCCGGGAGTGCGGAACATGAGGACGGGTTCATCCGTCATGTCGAGCGCCATCACGGCGCTGGCGACAGACATCGTCCTCAGGTGTTTCGAGCTTTCGGCGACGATCGTCGGTGCGTAATCCTCGGGGACTTCGTCATCCTCGAATGGCACCGAGTCCATCACTGTGTATGCCACCTCGGTACCTTGACCATTACCGTTGTGGTGGTCCTTGAGCTTGCGCTTGTAGCGACGTAGGCGCTTTTCGATGCGCTCCGACGCTGCGTCAAAGGCAGCCTGAGGGTCATTGGCCTGTCCATTCGCCTGCATAACCACGCCCGTATCGAGATGAAGCTTGCAGTCGGCGCTAAAGCGCGGTCCAGACTTTTCCACAGTGACCTGGCTTGAATATCCTCCGTCGAAATATTTGGTAACGGCCTGCTCGATCTGATCGCCAATGCGGGCGCGGAACGAATCGCCGATTTCCATCTGTTTACCGGATACACGCACACTCATGGAGTTTCCTCTCTATTTCGTGATTTGCGTAGCCAGTCTATTCCAAGCGCTCTCGTCATCCAAGCCTTTCACGCTTGCGGGAGCCTCTCTGTCGCACCTACCGGTCGTGCCGGCCGCCTGAGGAAGACCGTGTCCTCGGCAATTGCGGCGGGCTCATATCCCCTGCGTCGCGGAGAGTCAATTGAAGGTCGCAAAAAAGTTAATACGCTTTAACCTTGCGTCGTCGCTTTAGGCTCTTTTTCTTTCGCATGTCGTCGTCGCAAAACCGCTGAAAAACTGTTGCGCGACCTGCTTTAGAAGCCCGATACCTTGGCCAGCGCCCGCTTTTCGCGCCGTCGCTGCACGGAGGAGGGGATGTTCATCGCTTCGCGATATTTCGCCACCGTGCGTCGCGCGATGTCGACGCCGGCCTGCTTGAGGCTGTCGACGATATCGTCGTCGGAAAGCACCGCATCGGCGACTTCCTGCTGGATCATCATGCGGATGCGGTGACGCACGGACTCAGCCGAATGGCTGTCGCCGCCCTCGGCCGAACCGATGGAGACGGTGAAGAAATACTTCAGCTCGAACAGCCCACGCGGCGTCAGCATGTACTTGTTCGAGGTGACGCGGCTTACCGTCGACTCGTGCATCTTGATCGCATCGGCGACGGTTTTCAGGTTGAGCGGTCGCAGATGCCCGACGCCATGGACGAGGAACGCGTCCTGCTGGCGAACGATCTCGGTGGCGACCTTCATGATCGTCCTGGCGCGCTGATCGAGGCTGCGGGTCAGCCAGTTGGCGGTCTGCAGGCATTCATTGAGAAAGGCCTGGTCCGCGCTGTTCTTCTCGGTGCCGCGCGACACGTGGTGTAGTAGGCTTGGTTGACGAGGACGCGCGGCAGGGCGTCCGGGTTGAGTTCGATCAGCCAGGTTCCGTCGGGTGCCGCCCGCACGACGATATCGGGAACGATCGCCTCGCTAACGCTGGTCTCGAAGCTCGTTCCCGGTTTCGGGTCGAGCTTGCGGATTTCGGCGAGCATATCGATCAGGTCTTCCTCATCGACGCCGCAGATTTTCTTCAAGCTGGCAAAATCGCGCCGCGCCAGAAGCTCTAGGTTGGCGATGAGGGCTTCCATCGCCGGATCGAGGCGATCGCGAAGGCGCAGCTGAATGGCGAGGCATTCGCTGAGTGTGCGTGCGAAGACACCTGGCGGGTCGAACTGCTGCAGCGTGAGGAGGACGCGGGTGACGTCGGCGCCGGATGCGCCGAGGCGTTCGGCGACCTCCTGCAGATCAGCCTGAAGATAGCCTGCCTCGTCGAGCTGGTCGATCAGGTGCTGGGCAATCAGCCGGTCGGATGGGACGGACAACGCAAAGGGCAATTGCTCCAGAAGCGTCTCGCGCAGGCTCTTGGCGCCGGCCACGAAGTCGTCGAAATCGTAGTCGCCTCCTTCGCCGCTGCCGGGCATCGATTTCCACTGGCCGAGCAGTTCCGGCGCGTCGGCGCGTTGCGGCGCCGTGTCGTCCTGGTAGACATTGCCGAAATCCGCATCGAGCTGTTCATTGAGCCGCGCCCCATCGGTTGCCGTGGCATTGTCGTAGAGATCGCGCTGGCCGGATGCCTCATCCGTTCCGCCGAAGTCTTCACCGGATGCCTGCCCCGCTTCTTCGCGGCTGCCGTGCTCGGAGCTTCCACCGAACTCGTCGTCACCGCCGTGAAGCTCGAGCAGCGGATTCTTTTCGACTTCCTGCGCGATGAAATGGTTGAGTTCCAGATGCGTCATCTGCAGCAGCTGAATCGATTGCATCAGCTGCGGGGTCATGACCAGCGACTGTGACTGGCGCAGATGAAGGCTGGCCGACAATGCCATGCGGACGTGAAACTCCCGATGAAATCTCCACCGGTCGCATCGTTGGCGGGCCGGTTTTTCAATTGGCCCAAAAATTGCTTATTGCAGGGGTTTGGTCAAGCGCGACCGCGGGGCGAGATGCCGGATTCGCCCGCGGATCGCATCAGAGGCTGAAATTATCGCCGAGATAGAGCCGGCGCACGTCCGGATTGGTGACGATATCGTTGGCGCGGCCGTGGGTCAGCACTTCGCCGGCATGGATGATGTAGGCCCGGTCGATCAGGCCAAGGGTCTCGCGCACATTATGGTCGGTGATGAGTACGCCGATACCGCGCGACGTCAGGTGTCGCACCAGCGCCTGGATGTCGGCGACGGAAATCGGGTCGACGCCGGCAAAGGGCTCGTCGAGCAGCATGAAGGTCGGGTCGGTGGCAAGCGCTCGGGCAATTTCGAGACGTCGCCGCTCGCCGCCGGAAAGGGCGATCGCCGGCGACTTGCGCAGATGCGTGATGTTGAACTCGCCGAGCAGGTCGTTGAGCTTGCTCTCGCGGCGCTCCAGGTTCTTATCGTGCACTTCGAGAACGGCGCGGATGTTGTCCTCGACCGTCAGGCCGCGAAAGATCGAGGCTTCCTGCGGCAGGTAGCCGACGCCGAGGCGGGCGCGGCGATACATCGGCATCGTCGTCACGTCGTTGCCATTGATCTCAATCGAGCCTTCGTCGACAGGCACGAGGCCGGTGATCATGTAGAAGCATGTGGTCTTGCCGGCACCGTTCGGGCCGAGGAGACCGACTGCCTCCCCGCGGCGAACGACCAGCGACACACCATTGACCACGCGCCGCTCGCGATAGGACTTTGTCAGGCCACGCGCGATCAGTGTGCCGTCATAACGCGCCTTGTCGACCGCGTGACCGGTCGCGGCTGGTGTGGCCGCCGACGGTTTGCGGACGCGCTTGCGCTTGTGAAGGAAGGGGAGTTGCACGAGCGGGTCTACGTCAGTTCTTCTTCTGTGACTTCGGGTCGAGCTGGATCTGCACCCGACCGCCACAGGCTTCGAGCTGCGCTTCGCCCGTGTTCATCTGCACATTCAATTGGCAGCCGACGAACACGTTCTTGCCTTCCGACAGAACGACCTTCTCGCCCTTCAATACGAAGGTCTGCTTGGTCATGTTGAACTCGCCGCTGTCAGCGGTTGCCTGCTGGGTGCCGGAGCTGAGGAAGACGCGCTGGCTGACTTCGATCCGCTCGATGTCGGCGTCGCCGCTCGAGACCGAGCCTGCGCCGGACTTGTAGAAGACCGTCATGCTCCCGGCCTGAAGCGTCGTTGTGCCCTGCACGACCTTGACGTTCCCGGTAAAGATCGCCTTGCTTTCTGGGTCCTTGATTTCAAGCTTGTCGCTTTCGATCTGGATCGGCTTGTCGTTCGACAATTCGAGGCCCTTCATCTTGCTCGATGTGGCCTGGGCTGACGCGCCTGAAACGATCATCAATGCGCCGATGCCGGCAACGGCCAGGCTGGCTGAAATCCTGAAAAAAGTAGCGGGTAAAACCGACATGGATGCACCAGATCCTAATTCGTGTTCTTGCGGATGGCGGCGGGTTCGAGATTGACCCTCACCATGCCCTCGAATGTTACTATGCGTCCCTTATCCGTCATTCGCAGCCGCTGCGCAATGATCGAACCGCCCTTCATGCTGATCGCAATCGGTTGTTTTGTTTCCATTTCGCCGGCATTGATGTCCAGATAGGCCGATTGGAAATCGGCGTTGACGCCATTATTCATTGTAATCGTGAACGGGGCGTTCATGTCGAGCGTGTTGGCCCCGCGGTCGTAGATGCCGTTGGTCGCGTCCACCGTGGCGATCAGCTTTTCGTTCACCGGCATTTCGGCATGGATCGTCTGCAGCGTGATGATATCGGGATTGACGATATCCTGCAGCGCGCGCTGCGCCTTCATCGAATAGCTGATGCCCTGCTTGTTGCGCCCGGCAATCGCAGGGTTCTGCATGACGATCTTGCCATCCTCGATCGTTGCACTGTCGAGCTGCAGATCGACCGGCATGAAGGCGCGCACGAAGGAAATGGCGGCAAAGATCGCCGCGATGATGCCGGCGACGACAGGCAGGATGATCTTCAGACGCCGGACGCGCGCCGAATGCCGCGCCGCGAGCGCGTAGGCGTCCGACGAGCTCGCACCCGAATCGGCAAAGAAGCCGGGGGCTGGCGCATGATCTAACATGTGAAGACCTGTTGGTTCCGTTGCTTTCCCGCGGATCGTCGAGAACCGCATTTTACATACATTCGTGTAAGTCGTCGCAAATATGGATACTTTTTGCAGCTGCACAATGGCGCCGCAAAAAACTTCGTGAAGACAGGAAAACGGCGGGCACGGCTTTTAACCGTGACCGACCGCGTCTATTGAATATGCCACCTGCCGCGCAGATAGCATGTTCCATCGGAAACTGACAGAAGCTGCGCCAACAAATTCGGGAGAAACCCACATGGATGAACTAGCCATCGCCGATCGCCGCAGCCTGCGCAGGAAGCTGAGTTTCTGGCGCTGGATCGTCGCCGGCCTGCTCGCCGTCGTGGCATTGGTCATTCTGTTCTGGTCGGGCTGGGCGGAGACCGCAGGGCGTGCCCGCGATCATGTTGCCCGTGTGACGATTTCGGGATTGATCCAGGACGATCGCGAATTGCTGGAGCGGCTTCAACGGATCGAGGACAACGATTCGGTCAAGGCACTGGTGGTCACCATATCGTCGCCCGGCGGCACCACCTATGGCGGCGAGGTCATCTACAAGGCGATCCGCAAGGTCGCCGCCAAGAAGCCGGTGGTTTCCGATATTCGCACGCTAGCCGCCTCCGCCGGCTACATGATCGCGCTTGCCGGCGATACGATTATCGCCGGCGAAAGCTCGATCACCGGCTCGATCGGCGTCATCTTCCAGTATCCCCAGGTCAAGGAGCTGATGGACAAGCTTGGCGTCTCGCTGGAATCGATCAAGTCGCGGCCGCTGAAGGCCGAGCCGTCCCCCTTCCATCCCGCGAGCGATGAAGCCAAGGCAATGATCCAGGCGATGATCGATGACAGCTATGGCTGGTTCGTCGATATGGTGGCAGAGCGTCGCAAGCTGTCGCGCGACGAGGCGCTTCTGCTGGCCGACGGGCGGATTTTCACCGGCCGCCAGGCGCTGGGCCTGAAGCTCGTCGACAAGCTTGGCGGCGATGACGAAGTCCGCACCTTCCTGGCCGACAGGAAAGTGTCGAAGGACCTTCCTCTGGTTGATTGGGATGCGCCGCGCCGGACTCTGCCTTTCGGCCTCGGATCGGCCGTCTCGGAGTGGGTCAAGATGTTGGGATATGACGCTTTTCCGGCCATGAGGGGTCTCGAAAAAATCGGGGGTGACAAGTTGTTTCTTGACGGTCTTGTTTCGGTTTGGCAGGTTGATGCTCAATGAGGATGGCAGCATATGCCCAGCCTGATCCGTAACATGGCCGCCCGCGCCAAGTGAGCGTCGGCCATATTCTTGCGGCAATCACAATGCAGACCGAAAAAGCAAAACAAACAAGAATTTAAGGGGGCGACAGTGATCAAGTCAGAACTGGTGCAGATTGTTGCAGCTCGCAATCCGCATCTCTATCACCGCGACGTCGAAAACATCGTCAACGCGGTGCTCGATGAGATCACAGATGCGCTGGCTGCCGGAAACCGTGTCGAACTGCGCGGTTTCGGTGCTTTCTCCGTCAAGAACCGGCCGTCGCGCTCCGGTCGCAATCCGCGCACCGGCGATTCGGTTTTTGTCGAGGAAAAGTGGGTGCCGTTCTTCAAGACCGGCAAGGAGCTGCGCGAGCGGCTGAACCCGGGCATGAACGGGGACGATGAAGACTGATCATCCCGCCCGATCGTCATGAGTCCGGATTGTCGCCATCGCTGCCAAGGCCTGTCGATGATCCGGAAAACTGGAGCGGCTGAATGCTCAAGAAACTGGTCAACATCATCGTTCTCATCCCGGTCGGCGTCATTCTGATCGTGCTCAGCGTCGCCAATCGCCAGAGCGTCACGCTGGCCCTCAATCCGTTCCGGCCCGAAGACAGCGTGCTGTCCGTGAGCGCGCCGTTCTTTGTTTTCCTGTTTCTTGCCGTCGTCGTCGGGTTGATTCTGGGTGCCGCCGCGACCTGGTTTAGCCAGGGCAAGTACCGTCGGCGTGCGCGCAATGAAGCGACCGAGGCGCTGAAATGGCATCGCGAAGCCGAAAAGCACCGCAGCCAGGCAGAGAAGCTGGCCACCCAGGCGACACTCGCCGCCCCGCAGAACTGAATGGCAGGGCGGCCATGCCCTTCAGCCGGCCGCTTCCGCCGGGCCGCCGATCGCTGCGCCGAAATCCGTGAAGAACTGCTGCGCCAGCTTCTTGGCGGTCGAATCGACCAGCCGGGATCCGAGCTGCGCTAGCTTTCCGCCGATCTGCGCCTTGACGTCGTAGCGCAGCAGCGTCTCCGCACCGTCGTCGACCAGGGTCACATCCGCGCCACCCTTGGCAAAACCGGCAATGCCGCCCTTTCCCTCACCGGAGATCGTGTAGCTTTCGGGCGGGTTGAGGTTCGACAGGATGACGTCGCCGGTAAAGGAGGCCGAGACCGGCCCGATCTTGATCTTGACGACGGCCGAAAGCTCGGTCGGAGATTTCATCTCGATCGACTGACAGCCCGGGATGCAACGCTTGAGGATTTCCGGATCGTTGAGGCCGCGCCACACGGCATCGCGCGGTGCCGAGATGCGTTCTTCGCCGGTCATGTCCATGCGCTTTCCTCCCACTGACGGTGCCGTGCGTCGACAAGGACGCGCGAGGTTGATGTAATCTTTTGAATTCGCTTTACAATCCTGTCCGTAAGTTGATGCCGGACGGTGGAATTATGCAAGTGTCGCTTCCGCACCGATCTTGGCAAATCGGAAACGGCTTTGCCAAGAGCATGAGCGGTGCTATTTGCACCAACAGAAAAAGCTTCGCCTCGAAATCCGGGGTGCGGCGGCATACCTCATGGTGCAGGCCCGTTTACATCCGATATCCGGGAGGGTAGCGCCTCGTGACAAAACAAAGCCCAGGGATCTCAGCGTGAAGGAAAAGGACCGGCGGTCGAAGAATGCCTCCGTGACGACGGCGAAGGGCCGTGGTGCCGAGGCGCGTGGCGGTGGCCGCCATGAAAAGAAGCGTCCACCGTTTGCCAAGTCGGGCGATTTCAAAGAACGGGCCACCATCCAGGCAACGGCGAAAGTTGCAGAGCCGCGCGAGCGCCTCCGCGGGCACAGCCCGAAAACGAGGCACCGGCGCGCGTCATCCCACGGCGCACCGGCGACAAGCCGGGCGAACAGGTGCCGCTCATTCTCGAAACGTCGGGTGTTTCCGGCTATCATCTGATCGACAGCGGCGCCGGCGAAAAGCTTGAGCAGTACGGACCCTATCGCATCGTGCGCCCCGAGGCGCAGGCGCTTTGGCCGCGTACCCTGCCCGCCAGTGTATGGGAGAATGCCGACGCAATCTTCACCGGCGACACCGACGAGGACGGCATGGGCCGCTGGCGCTTTCCCGGCGCCGTTCTTGGCGAGACCTGGCCGATGCAGCTTCTCGGCACCGAATTCCATGGCCGCTTCACGTCCTTCCGCCATGTCGGCGTGTTTCCCGAGCAGCTCGCCCACTGGAGCTGGGTGAAGGACCAGGTAGAGGCGGCCCGCCGCCCCCTGAAGGTCCTCAACCTGTTCGGTTATACCGGGGTCGCCTCGCTGATCGCCGCCAAGGCCGGTGCCGAGGTCACCCATGTCGACGCCTCGAAGAAGGCGATTGGCTGGGCCCGGGAAAACCAGGCGCTGGCGCGCGCCGAAAAGCTGCCGATCCGCTGGATCTGCGACGACGCGATGAAGTTCATTCAGCGCGAGGAACGTCGCGGCAGCCGCTATGACATCATCCTGACCGACCCGCCAAAGTTCGGCCGCGGTCCGAACGGCGAGGTCTGGCAGCTTTTCGACCACCTGGCTGCGATGCTCGACATCTGCCGCGAAATCCTGTCGCCCGAAGCGCGCGGCCTAGTGCTGACCGCCTATTCGATCCGCGCCAGCTTCTACTCGATCCATGAACTGATGCGCGAGACGATGCGCGGCCGCGGCGGCCGGGTGGAATCGGGCGAACTCATCATCCGCGAAGGCGGCCTTGACGGCCACGAGCCGGGACGGGCGCTTTCGACTTCTCTCTTCAGCCGCTGGGTGCCGTAATGAGCAATGACAGAAGCGAACACGGCGCAGGCCGCGTCGGACAGGTGAAGGAAGTCACCAGCCTCACCAATCCTATTATCAAGGACATCAAGTTGCTGGCGCAGAAGAAGCACCGCGACGAGACACGGTCCTTCATGGCCGAAGGCTTGAAACTGGTGATCGATGCGCTCGATCTCGGCTGGAAGATCAAGACGCTGATCTACGCCAAGGCGGCCAAGGGCAAGCCGCATGTGGAACAGGTCGCAGCAAAGACCTTTGCCCGGGGCGGCCTGGTGCTCGAGGTCAGCGAAAAGGTGCTCTCGACGATCACCCGGCGCGACAATCCGCAGATGGTCGTCGGCATCTTCGAGCAGCGCTACCGGGCGCTGAAGGAGATCCGCCCGCAGCTCGGCGAAACCTATGTGGCGCTCGACCGTGTTCGCGATCCGGGTAATCTCGGCACGATTATCCGCACGGCCGATGCGGCCGGTGCCTCCGGCATCATTCTCGTCGGGGAAACGACCGATCCGTTCTCGCTCGAGACGGTGCGGGCGACGATGGGCTCGGTCTTCGCCATGCCGGTCGTGCGCGCCAGCGCCGATGACTTCGTCAAATGGCAGAAGCAGGCCGGTGTAAAGGTCGTCGCCACGCATCTGGCCGGTTCGGTCGACTACCGGACGATCGACTACAAGTCGAAACCGGTCGTGTTGCTGATGGGCAACGAACAGGCTGGCCTTCCGGAAGAGCTTGCCCGTGAGGCCGGAGCGCTGGCCCGCATTCCGCAGGCGGGGCGTGCCGATTCCCTCAACCTGGCGATCGCCACCGGCATCATGCTGTTTGAGGCGCGACGTCATCTGCTGGCGCTGGATGCCGGCGCATGAGCGAAAAGCAGGTATTGTTTTCGCGGCCGCTCCCGATCGCGGTCTTCATCGCCCTCGCGCTCGCCGCCGACCAGCTGATCAAATATCTGGTCGAATCCTATCTGCCGTTCAATGAGGCGGTTCCGGTCTTGCCGATGCTGGCGCTCTACCGCACCTACAATTACGGCGTCGCCTTCTCGATGCTGTCGGGCATGGAAGGCTGGTTCATCGTCGGCATGCGCCTTGTCGTCGTTGCCTTCGTTCTGTGGCTGTGGCGGCGCACGCCGAAGGACAGGTTCTTCGCGCATTTCGGCTACGCCTTGATCATTGCCGGTGCGCTCGGCAACCTCGTCGACCGGCTGATCTTCGGCTACGTCATCGACTACATCCTCTTCCATACGCAGACGTGGTCTTTCGCGGTCTTCAACCTGGCCGACAGTTTCATCACCGTTGGCGCCGGCGCGATCATTCTCGACGAGCTGCTGCAGGCGAAAAAGGCAAACCGCTAAGATTTTATCGATGCGCTGAAGCCATTCGGAACGCTTGCCGTGTTAGCTGAATGGCATGAGCGAGCCGTCACGATTGCTAGAGCAGATCGAATCCGGTTTCGGTGCACAAGCCCGAACCAGCGGTGCGATGTCCGCTGCCGGCAGGGCGGACGGCATCGGATCGGTGTCGAAGCCCGTGGCATCGGCCTACTCCCTGCGTCGTCTTTCGCTGGCATCTTTGGGGGTCATCGCCTCTGGCCTCGTGCTTGCGCTCGGTATCGCCGCCGGTCTTTATCTGTTTTCCGCGGCGGTTGCGGCGGCCGGCCTTGCGGGCGTGTTGCTCCTGATCGCCGATGGCATCAGGGCCGCCGACAGCGATAGACAGTGCGTGGAGGCAAGGCACGATGGCGACTGGGATCGCCAGGAAACTTCGGCGCTGCTTTCGACCATCCACGATGCGCTCGGAGATCTGGCGATCATGCGCGGCATGGATGGCAAGATCGTCCATGCCAATGCCGCCTTTCATCGCGCCTGCGGCATCGATGATGCCAGGGGGCTGACTTGTGCCGCCATCGGCCTGAACTTCGAACCGAAGATCGAACCCAATCACTACCTCGTGCTGATTGCCGCATCCGAAGGGCTGCGCCTCTACGATTGGCACGATGTCATCGCCCGGGATCCGGCGAACGGTCGGCTGATGCGCCACAGCATCGCGCGCGATGTGACGGAGGAAGCCCGTGCTGCACGTGAACGTGAAGACGCGCGCCGCCGCGCCGAGGACGCGAGCCAGGCGAAATCGCGGCTGCTTGCAACCGTCAGCCATGAAATCCGCACGCCGCTGTCCGGCATCCTCGGCATGAGCCATCTGCTCGGCCAGACCCGGCTGTCGAGCGAGCAGAAGAACTATCTTGCCGGCATGCAGCAGTCCGGCCATGCCCTGGTACAGCTCGTCGAGGACCTGATCGATTTCTCGTCGCTGTCTTCAGGGCGTTTCCAGTTCCGGCCCTCGCGACAGGATCCGCGCGGCGTGATCGAGAGCGTCGTCGAGATGCTTTCCAACCGCGCGCATGAAAAGGGCATCGAGATCGGGGCTACCGTGACGGCCGACGTGCCGGCGCTGATGGAGTTCGATGCAGCCCGCCTGCGCCAGGTGCTGTTCAATGTCATCGGCAATGCTGTGAAGTTCACGGAGGTCGGCGGTGTTTTTGTCAGTGCCGACATCGTCGAGGATTGCGTGCAAATCCTCATCGACGACACCGGTCCCGGCATGTCGGGCGACGAACTGAAACGCATCTTTGAAGAGTTCGAACAGGCCGGCAATCACGAGCAGCGCGCCAAGGGTACGGGGCTCGGACTGGCGATCTCGCGCCGGATCATGCAGGCCTGCGGCGGCAGCCTGACAGCGTCGAGCGCGTCCGGCCGCGGCAGCCGCTTCGAGATCCGCCTGCCACTCGCCGAAGTCGAGCGGGTAGCGCCGGAGCGGCGGCAGAGGCTCGCCCAATCGCATGTCCTGGTGATGGCGCCGGATGGGCCAGCATCCGCGGCACTCTCTGCCACCATCGCCACGCTCGGCGGGCGTTGCCATCGGGCACGACGCTGGCCGCCGCCCAGAACGTCATCTCGGATGTTCTTTCCGGCGGCGCGCCATTGACCGATATCATCGTCGATCACCGCCACGCCGGTCAGTTCAAGCAGATTCTCGCCTTGCAGCCGGCCGTCGCGCGCCTCGACGTGCGCCGGACCTACCTGATCAACCCGGAGGAGCGCAACAATCACCCTGTCGATCAGATGGACGGTTACGAGGCTTGGCTGATCCGCCCGTTGCGCGAGAAGTCGCTGGTCGAAGTCCTGCTCGGACGGTTGAAGGGTATCGAGAAGCGCGATGCCATCAACGACAACCGGCCGATCCTTCGCGAGGAACCGACAATTGCGCCCGCCAGGCAGAGCCCGCGCTGCATCCTTTTGGCGGAGGACGATCCGGTCAATGCGCTGATCGTGCGCACGGTGCTGGAGCGCGCCGGACAGACGGTCCGGCTGGTGACGGATTTTGGCGCCGTCGATCAGATCCTCTCCGGGACCGGCGATCAGGTCCAGGCGATGCCGGAACTGGTCGTCACCGATCTCAACATGCCGGGCGGCGACGGATTTTCGATGCTGAAACGCCTGCGGGAGAACGAAGCGATGCGGCCGGGCCGGCGCCTTCCGGTGATCGTGCTGACGTCCGATGCACGGCTGGAGATCAGGGACAGACTTGTCGCGGCCGGCGCCGACGTCGTACTGCCCAAGCCGGCGGATCCGCAGTGGTTGATGGCTGAAATAAGCCGCCTTCTCGAGATACGGTAAGCGCTCAAGTCGTAACGGTATCAACGCCCGAGCGGGGGGTTGTGCTCCGTTTTCATGTCACTATGTTGTTGCAGAAACGTGGTCTAAGCCCGGCAGATACGAATGATTCGGGATGACGCGGATGACGATCGACCTTCTGGATTCGACGAGCGTGGTAGACACTTCTCAAGCTTGCGTCGGCAAGACAATGACCGCCCCGGCGACCGACGTTCTCGGCCGAATAGCTAATCTTGAGACCCGGCTTGCACGCAGCGCATCGGAGATCGATGCGGCGCAGGCGGTGCGCTACAAGGTTTTTGTCGAGGAAATGAAGGCGCAGGTCGGGCCGGACGCCGACCGTCGCAAGCGCGACGTCGACAGCTGGGACGCGATCTGTGATCATCTGCTTGTGCTCGACACGGCGATCGAGGGTGATCCGGAAGACCAGATCGTCGGCACCTACCGCCTGCTGCGCCAGGACGTGGCCGAGCGCGCCGGCGGCTTCTATTCCGCTTCGGAATTCGATGTCGGAGCACTTCTCTCCCGCCACTCCAGCAAGCGCTTCATGGAGCTCGGACGCTCCTGCGTGCTGCCGGATTACCGCACGAAGCGCACCGTGGAACTGCTCTGGCAGGGTAACTGGGCCTATGCTCTGAGATACGGTGTCGATGCCATGTTCGGCTGCGGATCGTTTCCAGGCGTCGTCCCCGCCGAACATGCGCTGGCGCTTTCCTTCCTTCACCACAATATCCTTGCTCGCGACGAATGGGCCGTCGGCGCCCGCCCCGAACTGCACCGGACCATGGACATGATGCCGGTAGAGGCCATCAATCCGAAGAAGGCTCTGGCCGCCTTGCCGCCGCTGATCAAGGGCTACATGCGCCTTGGGGCCATGGTCGGCGACGGCGCGGTGGTCGACCATGCGTTCCGCACCACCGACGTGCTGATCGTTCTGCCGATCAGCAACATCTCCGGCCGCTATCTCAATTACTACGGTGCGGATGCCGGGCGGTTTGCCACGTCTGTATCCTGACAGGCGCTTGACGCAATTAACCAGATATTAAGGATGGGTTTGACTTTCGATGTCGAAAGATGGACTAGTCTTGTCAAGAAGTAATTTGGTTTCATGACGAAATTATAGAATAAATAACGGAGAGAACCGCCAGCTTCATATGAGATTGGCGTATATTGCGCTCTGTCTCCATATTATTTTCATCGCACTGGAAGTAAGTCTTCCATCATGTATTGAGCTCGACCCCTTTCCCAAGGGTGTCGAGCTCTTCTTTTGTATGCAGATCCATGCTGTTTCTGCATCGGCTCGACACACCCTGTTCATCGCTGGAGCAGGGTGTGTCCCGAAATCGGACATCAATTACCGAGTCTACATTCCGGCGTTGTAGGCAGCGATTGCCGCCATGTTGACGATGTCGGAATCCTTCGCCGACATCGAAACGATCTGCACCGATTTGTCGAAACCGACGAGCAGGGGACCGATGACGGTCGAGCCGCCGAGTTCCTGCAGCATCTTCGTCGAGATCGAGGCGGAGTGGAACGCCGGCATGACGAGCACGTTGGCAGGGCCTGAAAGGCGGCAGAAGGGATACTGCTCCATCACCCGCGAATTGAGCGCCACGTCGGCGGCCATCTCGCCGTCATATTCGAAGTCGACACGGCGCTTGTCGAGAATGTTGACCGCCTCGCGCACCCGCTCCGAGCGTTCGCCCGAGGGATGGCCGAAGGTCGAATAGGCCAGCATCGCCACCCGCGGCACGTAGCCGAGGCGCTTGGCGAGGCCGGCTGCTTCCTCGGCGATATCGGCGAGTTCTTCCGACGACGGCATGTCGTGTACGGCCGTGTCGGCGACCAGAACGGTGCGGCCGCGGCAGAGGGCGATCGACACGCCGATGACCCGGTGGCCCGGCTTCGGGTCGATGCAGCGGCGCACATCGTCAAGCGCCGTCGAATAGTTGCGGGTTATGCCCGTGACCATGCCGTCGGCATCCCCGAGCGCGACCATGCACGCGGCGAAGTGGTTGCGGTCGTTGTTGATCAGGCGCTGGGCATCGCGGAACAGGGAGCCCTTGCGCTGCAGGCGCGCGTAGAGGTAGTCGGTATAGGCTCCGACCCGCTTGGAAACCCGGGCATTGACGATTTGGATGCCGGGGCGGTCGAGATCGATGCCCTCGCGCTCCGCGGTCTCGCGCATGCGGTCCTCGCGGCCGAGCAGGATCGCGGTGCCGAGCTGCTGGTTGGCATAGGCGATCGCCGAGCGCATGACCTGCACTTCTTCACCTTCGGCAAAGACGATGCGCTTCGGCTGGCGCCGGACGCGCTCGTAGATCCGTTGCAGCGTCGAGGCAATCGGGTCGCGGCGGGCGGAAAGCTGGCGGCCATAGGCTTCGAGATCGACGATCGGCTTGCGTGCGACGCCGGTTTCCATCGCCGCCTTGGCAACGGCCATCGGGATCGCCGAGATCAGCCTCGGGTCGAAGGGAACCGGGATGATGTACTGCGCGCCGAAGCGCGGGCGGTTGCCCTGGTAGGCGGCCGCGACATCGTCCGGCACGTCTTCCTTGGCGAGGCTTGCGAGCGCTTCCGCCGCGGCGATCTTCATCGCGTCGTTGATCGTCGAGGCGCGCACGTCGAGCGCGCCGCGGAAGATATAGGGGAAGCCGAGTACGTTGTTGACCTGGTTTGGGTAGTCCGAACGGCCGGTCGCGACGATCGCGTCGTCGCGGATGCGGGCGACCTCTTCCGGGGTGATTTCCGGATCCGGGTTGGCCATGGCGAAGATGATCGGCCGCGGCGCCATCGAGCGGACCATGTCCTCCGACAGCGCGCCCTTGGCCGAAAGGCCGAAGACCACGTCAGCACCCTCGAGCGCTTCGGCAAGCGTGCGGCGGTCGGTCTTGACCGCATGCGCCGACTTCCACTGGTTCATGCCTTCGGTGCGGCCCTGGAAGATCACGCCCTTGGTGTCGCAGAGGGTGACGTTTTCCGGGTTGAAGCCCATCGCCTTGATGAGCTCGATGCAGGCGATGCCGGCGCCGGCGCCGTTGCAGACGAGCTTGGTGGTCTTGAAGTCGCGTCCGGTCAACGTCAGCGCGTTGATGAGGCCGGCGGCTGCGATGATCGCTGTGCCGTGCTGGTCGTCATGGAACACTGGAATGTCCATGACCTCGCGCAGCTTCTGCTCGATGATGAAACAGTCCGGCGCCTTAATGTCCTCGAGGTTGATGCCGCCGAAGGAGGGGCCGAGGAAGCGCACGCAGTTGATGAACTCGTCGACGTTCTCGGTGTCGACCTCAAGGTCGATCGAATCGACGTCGGCGAAGCGCTTAAACAGCACCGCCTTGCCTTCCATGACCGGCTTGGAGGCGAGCGCTCCGAGATTGCCGAGGCCGAGGATGGCCGTGCCGTTGGAGATGACCGCGACCATGTTGCCGCGTGTCGTGTAATCGTAGGCGGTGGCGGGATCCTCGGCGATCGCCAGGACCGGCACTGCAACGCCCGGTGAATAAGCGAGCGACAGGTCGCGTTGCGTGGCCATGGCCTTGGTGGGGGAAATCTCCAGCTTTCCGGGACGACCCTGCGAGTGAAAATCGAGCGCTTCCTGCGCGGTGACGCTCGTCATAGTGCGATCGGTCTTGTCGGTGGCCGGCATGTTTCCTCTATCCTCCTGTGGGCGACCCTGTCGGGGCGTCTCTTTATGGTTGTCGTCTATAATTGCTTGCGGATAGTGTGCCATCTCTTTTTTCGGGACAATCATGAATTTCGTGACAGACCAATCGAGCCGCTCCGGCGAGGTGTTTTCTGCAGCCGAACTGGCGACCGAGGAGAGCCGCTCCACGGCGACGCCGATGATGGAGCAGTTCATCGAGATCAAGGCGAACAACCCGGATTCGCTGCTTTTCTACCGCATGGGCGACTTCTACGAGCTGTTCTTCCAGGACGCAGTCGAAGCCTCGCGGGCGCTCGGCATCACGCTGACGAAACGCGGCCAGCATATGGGACAGGAAATCCCGATGTGCGGCGTGCCGGTGCATGCGGCCGACGATTATCTGCAGAAACTGATCGGTCTCGGCTTTCGCGTCGCGGTCTGCGAGCAGGTCGAGGATCCTGCCGAAGCCAAGAAGCGCGGCAGCAAATCAGTCGTGCGCCGCGACGTCGTCCGGCTGGTGACACCGGGGACGATCACCGAGGAGAAGCTGCTTTCGCCCTCGGAGACCAACTATCTGATGGCGCTCGCCCGCATCAAGAGCGGTTCGGAGCCGGCCTATGCGCTGGCCTGGATCGATATCTCGACCGGCATCTTCAGG
Source organism: Ensifer sp. 1H6 (assembly GCF_001976035.1). Taxonomy (NCBI): domain Bacteria; kingdom Pseudomonadati; phylum Pseudomonadota; class Alphaproteobacteria; order Hyphomicrobiales; family Rhizobiaceae; genus Ensifer; species Ensifer sp. 1H6. Next base: position 159,382 of record NZ_MOAI01000006.1, read on the forward strand.
CTCGCCGAAACCGGTGAGAGCCGGTTGCTCGCCGACATCCTGCGCATCGAGCCGCGCGAACTGATCCTCGCCGACACCGTCTTCCACGACCCGGAACTGCGTCCCGTGTTCGACGTGCTCGGCCGGGTGGCCGTGCCGCAGCCGGGCGTGCTGTTCGACAGCGCCACGGCCGAGGGCCGCATCGCCCGCTACTTCGGCGTCAAGACGCTCGATGGTTTCGGCAGCTTTTCGCGCGCCGAACTGGCGGCGGCATCCGCTGCCATCTCCTATGTCGAAAAGACCCAGCTTGCCGAACGTCCGGCTCTCGGCACACCCGAGCGTGAGAGCGCTGCCTCGACATTGTTCATCGATCCGGCGACGCGGGCCAACCTCGAGCTCGTCAAAACCCTGTCGGGCGCCCGCGAAGGCACGCTTTTGAAAGCGCTCGACCGAACCGTGACGAGCGGCGGAGCGCGGCTCCTGGCCGAACGGCTGATGTCACCGCTGACCGATCCCGATCGCATCAACCAGCGGCTGGATTCGATCGAGATTCTGGCCAGCCAGCCCTCCTTTGCCGGCGATCTGCGCGATTCTCTTCGTCGCGCCCCCGACATGCCGCGTGCGTTGTCGCGGCTGGCGCTTGGCCGCGGCGGCCCGCGCGACCTCGGCGCCATCCAGGCGGGCCTCAAGGCAGCGGCAACGATCTCCCGGCTGATGGCTTCCGGCAATCTGTCTGAGGAGCTTGTCGAGGCACGGGCGGCGATCGATGCCCTGCCATCGGCCGTCCTCGACCACCTCGATACGATGCTTGCCGACGAATTGCCGCTTCTGAAGCGCGACGGCGGCTTCCTGCGGGAAGGGGCAAGTGCCGATCTCGACGAGGTGCGGGGGCTGCGCGACCAGTCACGCCGGGTTATCGCCGGGCTGCAGCTGCAATATTCCGAAGAGACCGGCATCAAGTCGCTGAAGATCAAGCACAACAACGTGCTCGGCTATTTCATCGAGGTGACGGCGGGCAATGCCGGCTCGATGACCGACACCGACGAGGGCCGCGCCCGCTTCATCCATCGCCAGACCATGGCGAACGCGATGCGCTTCACCACGACAGCGCTTGCCGAGCTTGAGAGCAAGATCGCCAATGCGGCCGACCGGGCGCTGTCGATCGAGCTTGCCGCGTTCGAGGCGATGACATCAGACGTCGTGGCGGCGGCCGAAATCATCAAGGCTGCGGCGCTGGCGCTTGCGACCGTCGACGTTTCGGCTGGCCTCGCGACGCTTGCCGAAGAGCAGAACTATGCTCGCCCCATCGTCGACCACACGCGCATGTTCGCCATCGAAGGCGGCCGCCATCCCGTCGTCGAGCAAGCCTTGAAGCGTCAGGCGTCCAACGCCTTCGTTGCCAATGGCTGCGATCTGTCGCCGCCAACAGGCGAAGAGGGCGGGGCGATCTGGCTTCTGACCGGTCCGAACATGGGCGGTAAGTCGACCTTCCTCAGGCAGAACGCGCTGATTGCGATCATGGCGCAGATGGGCACCTTCGTTCCCGCCGCAAGCGCCCATATCGGCATTGTCGACCGCCTGTTCTCGCGCGTCGGCGCCTCCGACGATCTTGCCCGCGGACGCTCGACCTTCATGGTCGAGATGGTCGAGACGGCGGCAATCCTCAATCAGGCGACCGATCGCTCGCTGGTGATCCTCGACGAGATCGGCCGAGGCACTGCGACCTTCGACGGTCTGTCGATTGCCTGGGCAGCCGTCGAGCATCTGCATGAGGCGAACCGCTGCCGCGGATTGTTCGCGACCCACTTCCACGAGCTGACCGTGCTTTCGGAAAAGCTCGGCCGGCTTTCGAATGCGACCATGCGCGTCAAAGAGTGGCACGGCGACGTGATCTTCCTGCACGAGGTCGGGCCGGGTGCCGCCGACCGTTCCTACGGTATTCAGGTCGCCCGTCTTGCCGGTCTGCCGGCTTCGGTCGTGGCTCGGGCCAAGGACGTGCTTGCCAAGCTCGAAGACGCCGATCGCAAGAACCCCGCAAGCCAGCTGATCGACGATCTGCCGTTGTTCCAGGTGGCGATCCGGCGCGAGGAAGCCAAGCCCGCTGGAAACTCCAGGGTTGACGAGGCGCTGAAGGCACTCAACCCCGACGATATGACGCCGCGCGAGGCGCTGGACGCACTCTACGCCCTGAAAAAGGAACTGAGCGCCCGGTGACGGGCATACCGTTTTTCCTGTGCATGCGTCGGTGAAAAAGGCTATACAGCGCCGCGCGCCTTTCGAGGGCGTGGCGATGAGCCTGTATTAATTTTGAAATGCTGCAACGTCCCGGTTCGGCCTTGATCGGATGGGAGCATGCAGGAATGCTCTTCATGCAGCGGACCACGCAACCAGTCGGACAGGACGCCCCTCGGCACTTCATGGGCAGACACGAAACTTCCTTTCCCGAAATTCTCGACGTCGCGGCGCTTCGGGCGAAATGCGACTTCATCGCCTCGGCCCACGCCGAGCAGCGCGAACCGATGCGTCAGGCACTGCTTGCGGCCTTCAAACAGGCAAATGTTGCAGGCCGCGCCAAGGCGCGCGAACTGTTTGCTGGCGATGGCGGCGGTATCCTTTGCGCCGAGCGTATCTCCTGGCTTCAGGACCAGCTGATCACGGTGCTGCATGATTTCGTGCTCAACGAGATTTTCGATGCCGCCAATGCAGCCCCGGCAAGCCGCATCGCTGTCGCTGCCGTTGGCGGTTACGGCCGCGGCACGCTGGCACCCGGCTCGGACATCGACCTGCTCTTCCTGCTGCCGGTGAAGAAGGCCGTCTGGGCCGAGCCCGCCATCGAATTCATGCTCTACATCCTGTGGGATCTGGGCTTCAAGGTCGGCCACGCCACCCGCACGATCGAGGACTGCATCCGGCTCTCGCGTGCCGACATGACGATCCGCACGGCAATCCTCGAGACCCGCTATATCTGTGGTTCCGAAACGCTGGCGGCTGAACTCGAAACGCGCTTCGACCATGAGATCGTGCGCAACACCGGGCCGGACTTCATCGCCGCCAAGCTTGCCGAACGCGACGAGCGCCACCGCAAGGCCGGCGACACGCGCTATCTCGTCGAGCCCAACGTCAAGGAAGGCAAGGGCGGGCTTCGAGACCTGCACACACTGTTCTGGATCGCCAAGTATTTTTACCGGGTCAAGGATTCGGCCGATCTGATCAAGCTCGGCGTCCTCTCCCGCACGGAATACAAGCTGTTCCAGAAGGCGGAGGATTTCCTCTGGGCGGTGCGTTGCCACATGCATTTCTTGACCGGCAAGGCCGAGGAACGGCTGTCCTTCGACATTCAGCGCGAGATCGCCGAGGCGCTCGGCTATCACGACCACCCCGGCCTTTCGGCGGTCGAGCGCTTCATGAAGCACTACTTCCTGGTGGCCAAGGATGTCGGCGATCTCACCCGCATCTTCTGCGCCGCACTCGAAGACCAGCAGGCCAAGGACGCGCCCGGCCTTTCCGGCATCATCGGCCGCTTCACCCATCGCAGCCGCAAGATTGCCGGCACGCTCGACTTCGTCGATGACGGCGGGCGCATAGCACTTTCGAGCCCCGATGTGTTCAAGCGCGATCCGGTCAACCTTTTGCGCTTCTTCCACATCGCCGACATCAACAATCTCGAGTTCCACCCGGCAGCGCTTCGGCAGGTGACGCGCTCGCTCGGCTTGATCAAGCCGCAGCTGCGCGAGAACGAGGAGGCGAACCGGCTGTTCCTGTCGATCCTGACCTCGCGCCGCAAGCCGGAGCTGATCCTTCGCCGCATGAACGAAGCGGGCGTGCTCGGGCGGTTCATTCCGGATTTCGGCAAGATCGTCTCGATGATGCAGTTCAACATGTACCACCACTATACGGTGGACGAGCATCTGCTGCGCGCGGTCGACGTTCTCTCGCGCGTCGAGCGCGGCATCGAGGAGGACGCCCACCCGCTGGTCGCCAAACTGATGCCGGGGATCGAGGACCGCGAGGTGCTCTACGTCGCCGTGCTTCTGCACGATATCGCCAAGGGTCGGCCGGAGGATCATTCGGTCGCCGGTGCCAAGGTGGCGCGCCGGCTCTGCCCGCGCTTTGGCCTGACGCCGAAGCAAACCGAGCTTGTCGCCTGGCTGATCGACGAGCACCTGACAATGTCGATGGTCGCCCAGACCCGCGACCTCAACGATCGCAAGACCATCGTCGACTTTGCCGAGCGGGTGCAGTCGCTCGACCGGTTGAAGATGCTCTTGATCCTCACCGTCTGCGACATCCGCGCCGTCGGCCCGGGCGTCTGGAACGGCTGGAAGGGGCAGCTGCTCCGTACACTCTATTATGAAACCGAACTCCTGCTTTCGGGCGGCTTCTCCGAGCTGTCGCGCAAGGAGCGCGCTGCCCATGCGGCAACGATGCTGAGCGACGCGCTGACCGACTGGCCGGCAAGCGAGCGCGAAGCCTATGTGCGGCTGCATTATCAACCCTATCTGCTGACCGTGGCGCTCGAGGATCAGGTGCGTCACGCCCGCTTCATCCGCGAGGCGGATGCCGCCGGCAAGGCGCTGTCGACCATGGTGCGCACGCACCAGTTCCATGCGATCACCGAAATCACCGTGCTGTCGCCCGACCATCCGCGGCTCTTGACGGTCATCGCCGGCGCCTGTGCTGCGGCGGGCGCCAACATCGTCGACGCGCAGATCTTCACCACTTCGGACGGCCGGGCGCTTGATACGATCCTGGTCAACCGCGAGTTTTCCGTCGACGGCGACGAGACGCGCCGGGCGGCCAGCATCGGCAGGTTGATCGAGGACGCGCTGTCCGGTCGCAAGCGGCTGCCGGAGGTGATCGCCAGCCGCACCAAGGTCAAGAAGCGCAACAAGGCCTTCACTGTTACGCCTGAGGTGACGATCAGCAATACGCTGTCGAACAAGTTCACGGTCATCGAGGTCGAGTGTCTCGACCGTCCCGGCCTGCTGTCGGAGATCACCGCCGTCCTGTCGGACCTTTCGCTCGACATTGCCTCGGCGCACATCACCACCTTCGGCGAGAAGGTCATCGACACCTTCTACATCACCGATCTCGTCGGCCAGAAGGTCACCAGTGAAAACCGCCAGATGAACATCGCCGCCCGCCTCAAGGCCGTCATGGCCGACGAGGCCGACGAGGTTCGAGACCGGATGCCATCCGGCATCATCGCGCCTGCCGTAGGCACGTCCTCCGCTCAAAGAACGACAAAAGCCGAAACATGAGTCTGGTCAAGAAATTTGCAACCGTCGGCGGCGCCACGCTCGGCAGCCGTCTGTTCGGCTTCATCCGCGAAACCTTCATGGCGGCGGCCCTCGGCACCGGCCCGGTCGCCGATGCCTTCAACACCGCCTTCCGCCTGCCCAACACCTTTCGCCGGCTCTTTGCCGAGGGCGCATTCAATTCCGCCTTCGTGCCGCTTTTTGCCAGGGAGATCGAGGCGAACGGCATGGAAGGGGCGCGGCGGTTCTCCGAAGAAGTCTTCGGCGTTCTCTTCACCGTGCTGTTGTTCCTGACGGTGGTGATGGAACTGACGATGCCGTTCATCGTCAGCAACCTGATCGCGCCCGGTTTCGCCAATGATCCGGCGAAGCTCGGCAATACCATCGTCTTCGCGACGATCATGTTTCCCTATCTCGCCTGCATGTCGCTTGCCGCGATGATGGCGGGAATGCTCAATTCGCTGCACCGCTATTTCGCCGCGGCGATCGCTCCGGTGTTCCTCAATATCATCCTCATCGGCATCCTCGGCTATGCCTGGTACATCGGCCAGGATCCGATTGCGGTCGGCTACGGCCTCTCCTGGGGCGTGATGGCGGCCGGTCTCGTGCAATTGGCGATCGTCTGGGTCGCGGTGCGCGACGCCGGCATCAAGATCGGCTTTCGCCGCCCGCGGCTGACGGCCAATGTCAGGCGGCTGCTGGTGCTGGCGTTGCCGGCCGCGATCACCGGCGGCATCACCCAGATCAACCTCCTGATCAACACCAACATCGCCTCGGCGCAGGAAGGTGCTGTGTCGTCGCTCGTCTATGCCGACCGTATCTACCAGCTGCCGCTCGGCGTCGTCGGCATTGCGGTCGCAACCGTGCTTTTGCCGGAACTGGCGCGCGCGCTGCGCTCCGGCAACGTCAACGAGGCCGCGAACCTGCAGAACCGCTCGGTGGAATTCACCCTGTTTCTGACGTTGCCGGCGGCGGCGGCCTTGCTTGTCATGTCGGAGCCGATTGTCCGGCTGCTGTTCGAACGTGGTGAATTCTCCGCGTCGTCGACGGTGGTCGTCGGCCATATCCTGGCGATCTACGGCCTCGGCCTGCCGGCTTTCGTGCTGATCAAGGCGTTCATCCCCGGCTTCTTTGCCCGCGAGGACACGCGCACGCCGATGGTCTTTGCCGGCATTTCGGTTGCGGTGAACGTGTCGCTGGCGCTGACGCTGTTTCCGCGGCTGGGCGCAAGCGGCATCGCGACGGCGGAAATCGTTGCCGGCTGGGTGAATGCCGTGCTGCTGTTCGGCATGCTCGTCTGGCGTGGCCATTGGGGACGCGACATTCCGCTTCTGACCCGCATTCCCCGTCTCGTCATTGCCGCGGCCGGCATGGCGCTCGCCTTGCATTATGCTCTTCAGTGGTTGGCCTACGAAGTGTCGTCGGCAGCGCCGTTGATCGTGCGCGCAACCACGCTCTGCGGTCTGGTGGCCGTCGCCATGGCGATCTATTTCGCGATCGCCTTCGGTATCGGCGGCGCTAATCTCGGCATGATCCGCCGCAACATCAAGCGCAAGGCGAAGGCCAAGGCAGACCCTGCTCCAGCGCCGGACGCAGACGCCTGAACCATCCGGTGATGAAGCGGCGATGCCTATTTTAATCGGCGTCGCCCACTCGGATTCGCACCACTTGATCGCGCCCCGCCCGACGTGCATAAGCCATGCCGTTAGCAACATGGGTGATGAACCCTGGGGCCCTCCACCAGCCTATTGAGGACGACATGAACGAATTCAAGCCGCTCGTATTTTCCGGTGTGCAGCCGACGGGCAACCTCCATCTCGGTAATTATCTCGGCGCGATCCGCAAGTTCGTGGCTCTGCAGGAAAACAACGATTGCATCTATTGCGTCGTCGACCTGCATTCGATCACCGCGCAGCTCGTGCATGAGGACCTGAAGGGGCAGATCCGCTCGATCGCCGCAGCCTTCATCGCGTCCGGCATCGATCCGGAAAAGCATATCGTCTTCAATCAGTCGGCCGTGCCGCAGCATGCGGAACTCGCGTGGATCTTCAACTGCGTCGCCCGTATCGGCTGGATGAACCGGATGACCCAGTTCAAGGACAAGGCCGGCAAGGACCGCGAGAACGCCTCGCTGGGCCTGCTTGCCTATCCGAGCCTGATGGCCGCCGACATTCTCGTCTATCGCGCCACCCATGTTCCTGTCGGCGACGACCAGAAGCAGCATCTCGAATTGACGCGCGACATCGCCCAGAAATTCAATATCGACTTCATGGAGCACATCCGTCGTGGTGGCTACGGCGTCGACATGGTCGTCGGCGAAGAGCCTGTTCATGCCTATTTCCCGCCGGTGGAGCCGCTGATCGGCGGCGCAACGCCGCGTGTCATGTCGCTGCGTGACGGCACCAAGAAGATGTCGAAGTCCGATCCGTCGGATCTTTCGCGCGTCAACCTGATGGATGATGCCGAAACCATCTCCAAGAAGATCCGCAAGGCCAAGACCGACCCGGATGCGCTCCCGAGCGAGCTCGACGGCCTCAAGGGACGCCCCGAGGCGGAAAACCTCGTCGGCATCTATGCGGCCCTTTCCGACAAGACCAAGGAAGAAGTGCTGGGCGAATTCGGTGGCCAGCAGTTCTCGGTGTTCAAGCCGGCCCTGGTCGACCTGGCGGTCGAGGTTCTGTCGCCAATCACTGGCGAGATGCGCCGCCTGATGGGCGACACGGCCCACATCGACGCCATCCTTCGCGATGGTGGCGAGCGTGCCCGGGCGCGGGCGGAAAAGACCATGAGCGAGGTTCGCGAAATCATCGGATTTCTGCAGTAAAAGGCGAAAATGAGGCCTTGCGGCGGCTTATCTGGAGTGTAATGTTCGCCGCATGGTCTCGACCCGACTCTCACGACTTGAAGGTCACCGCCGCAAATTCATGGCGGTGATCGACGATACCCCGGAATGCGGCCGCGCTGTCCACTATGCTGGCATGCGCGCCAAGAATTCCAATGGCGGTCTCGTCCTGCTCTATGTCATCGCCGACGGCGACTTCCAGCAATGGCTGGGGGTCGAGGAAATCATGCGTGCGGAAGCGCGCGACGAGGCGGAAGCGACGCTCGCCAAGGTGGCGCAGTCCGTCCGCGAGCGCATCGGGATAGAACCCGAAATCGTCATCCGCGAAGGGGCAGCAACCGAGCAGATCCATTCGGCCATCGAAGAGGATCGCGACATCGCCATCCTGGTTCTGGCCGCAGGCTCGGCAAAGGAGGGCCCCGGTCCGCTGGTGTCGTCGATCGCCGGCAAGGCGGCCGCCTTCCCGATCCCGGTGACGGTCATCCCGGATCTGCTCACCGACGAGGAAATCGACGCGCTCAGCTGAGCTGCGTCTCTTTGCGCTCTTGCGAGGGCGGAACGAAGATCTTATATTCTTTTGAATTATTCTAAAGAGCCGGTTGAGAGAACCGATCCCGGCGAGACGGAGAGAGACATGTTCATCCAGACCGAAGCCACGCCGAACCCGGCCACGCTCAAGTTCCTGCCGGGCAAGGTCGTTCTGGAAAGCGGCACTGCCGAATTCCGCGACGAGGAAGAAGCACGCGCCGGTTCGCCGCTTGCTGCCCGCCTGTTCTCGATCCCTGGCGTCAGCGGTGTCTACTTCGGCTACGACTTCATCACCGTCAGCAAGGACGGGCAGGAGTGGCAGCACCTGAAGCCCGCCATCCTCGGCTCGATCATGGAGCACTTCATGTCCGGTGCGCCGATCATGGCCGGAGCGGGCCGCGCCGAGCAGCTGGACGAAGAAGACGAATTCTTCGAGCCCGGCGACGAGACCATTGTCGCAACCATCAAGGAACTGCTCGAAACCCGGGTTCGCCCGGCGGTGGCTCAGGACGGTGGCGACATCACCTTCCGCGGCTTCAAGGACGGTACCGTGTTCCTGAACATGAAGGGTGCCTGCTCTGGCTGCCCGTCGTCGACGGCGACCCTGAAGCATGGCGTGCAGAATCTGCTGCGGCATTTCGTTCCCGAGGTGGAAGCGGTCGAAGCCGTCTGATATCGCGATGGCGAACGGCTGCGCCTTTCGAGGCTGCAGCTGATCACTAGTGTGAGTAAGCGTAACCGCGATGCCGATCGGGCTTCGCGGCATGATGCGTCTGGAAATCGCTGCAACTGAAATGATCGTACTTGCCATCGACACATCAGGGTCCGGCTGTTCCGCTGCCATCTATGACAGTGGTTCGTCGGCAGTTCTCGGGCAATCCGGTGCCGACATCGGCCGTGGCCATGCCGAAAGGCTGATGGAGTTCGTCGACGAGGCGCTCGTCGCAGCCGATCGCCCGATCGGCGATATCGACCGCATCGCCGTCACCATCGGCCCGGGATCGTTCACCGGTATCCGTGTCGGGGTCGCGACGGCGCGCGGACTGGCGCTTGCGCTTGGCAAGCCCGCGGTCGGCATTTCCTCCCTTCACGTTATCGCAGAAGAAGCCCGTTCCGCGGCGCCGGGCAAATCGGTGCTGGTCGCGATCGACGCCAAGCGCGACGAGGTCTATGTCCAGGCCTACGATGCCGCAGGCCATGCCGTCACGGAGCCGGAAGCGCTGTCGGTCACGGTTGCCCGCGACCGCTTTGCCGGTTTCGAGGGATGCGTGGCCGGTTCGGGCGCCGAACTGCTCGCCTCTCTGACGCCGGTCAAGACCCCGGATCTCGTCGATATCGCAGTCGTTGCGCGGCTCGGTGTTATTGCTGATCCAGCCTCGGCCAAGCCGAAGCCGCTATATCTTCGTGGGCCCGACGCCAAGCCGCAAGCGGGCTTTGCCGTTGCCCGAGCCTAGACACAGATGAACTTCACCGATTACTTCACGCGCCGTGCCGAATTCGACATCTTCCCGCTGGAAGAGCCGGATCTCATCGCCGCCGCCGGCCTGCATCGCCAGCGCTTCGCGGCGCCTTGGAGCGATGGCGAAATCCACGCCTTGCTGGTCCAGGACACGGTGTTCGGCTTTGTCGCTCGCCAGACCAACGGCTCGCTCCGGCCTGCCTTCGGCGGCTTCGTTCTGTCGCGTGCGGTGGCCGGCGAGGCCGAAATCCTGACCATCGGCGTCGATCCGCGCTATGCCCGTTCCGGCCTCGGCTGGCGGCTGATGCAGGCGGCGATGCGCGAAGCTTCGGTCAAGGGATCGGACACGCTGTTCCTCGAAGTGGACGAGACCAATCAGGCCGCGATCGGGCTTTACCGTAAGCTCGGCTTCCTCAAGGTCGGCGAACGCCGCGCCTATTACCAGGACAAGACAGGACAGCGCACCGCTGCGCTTGTCATGCGGCTCGATCTTCGCTAGTGCGAACCGGATTGGTTCGGCACGCCCCGGATGAACCGGGGCTTCGCGCAACCATGCGGAGTGGCGCGTGAACGGCGCAGGAAATCCTTTTCGATGATCAATTGGCTGCGGATCATTTTGTTCGCGCTGGTGCTGGCGTTGGCCTCGCTCGTGCTGATGCCGATCCAGATCGTCTGCCTTTGGCTCGATCTGAAGCCGCGCCGCCTGTTGCCGCGCTACTGGCACCGCATGGCCTGTTATCTGCTCGGCATCAAGGTGCGCGTCCATGGCATGCCCGAACGCCGCCGGCCGCTGCTTCTGTGCGCCAACCACGCCTCGTGGAAAGATATCCTGGTGTTGTCTTCGGTTGCCGACGTCGTCTTCGTCGCCAAGTCCGAGGTCAAGCAATGGCCGGTCTTCGGCATTCTCGCGCGGTTGCAGGCATCGATCTTCGTCGTGCGCGAGCAAAAGCGGTCGACCGGAAAGCAGGTCAGCGAGATCGGCCAGCGGCTCGCTTGCGGCGAGATCGTCGTGCTTTTCCCGGAAGGCACGACCTCCGACGGCAACCGCCTGCTCGAAATCAAGACGTCGCTGTTCGGCGCAGCCGCTTCTGCTGTGCCGCATTCACCGACCGGCATGGTCCACGTTCAGCCGGTCGCCATATCCTATACGGGCATTCACGGAATGCCGATGGGGCGCTTCAACAGGCCGATCGCCGCCTGGCCCGGTGATACCGGCTTGGTGCCGCATCTGCTCGGTATCCTGCGCGAAGGGGCGATCGAGGTGGATGTCGATTTCGGCGAGGCCGTCGACTACGACCACCACACCAACCGCAAGGAAGTCAGCCGCGTGATCGAGCAGCGCATCCGCTCGATGCTGTCGGACCGCCTGCGCGGACGGGCCTGACGCTGGTGGCCACGTGAATGCCGGCAGGCAAAAATACTTCAATTCTGACCCGCTTTGCACTAAAGAACCGGCATGACCCAGGAAACAGCTCTTCTGACGACGCCCGCAACGGGCGACGAACGCACGCCGGCCCGCAAGGTTTTCGTCAAGACCTACGGCTGTCAGATGAATGTCTACGATTCCGACCGCATGTCGGATGCGTTGACGCGTGACGGCTATGTCTCGACGGATGTGCTTGAGGATGCCGACTTCGTCCTGCTCAACACCTGTCACATCCGCGAGAAGGCGGCAGAGAAGGTCTATTCCGAACTCGGTCGCCTGCGCGATCTGAAGAAGGCGAAGGCGCTCGAGGGCCGGGAGATGGTGATCGGCGTTGCTGGCTGCGTTGCCCAGGCCGAAGGCAACGAGATCCTGCGCCGCGCGCCGGCGGTCGACCTCGTCATCGGGCCGACCACCTATCACCGTCTGCCGGAAGCGCTGAAGCGTGCGCGCAACGGCGAGCGCGTCGTCCAGACCGACTACGCCGTCGAGGACAAGTTCGAGCATCTGCCGGCACCCGACAAGGCCAGGACCCGCGCGCGCGGCGTCACAGCGTTCCTGACGGTGCAGGAAGGCTGCGACAAGTTCTGCACTTTCTGCGTCGTTCCCTATACCCGCGGATCGGAGGTCTCCCGTCCCGTCGCCCAGATCGTCTCGGAAGCGGAAAAGCTGGTCGAAGCCGGTGTGCGCGAGATCACCTTGCTCGGCCAGAACGTCAACGCCTGGCATGGGCTCGGCCCCGACGGCCGCGAATGGGGCCTCGGCGATCTGCTGCAATGTCTTGGCGACATCGAGGGGCTGGCGCGGCTGCGTTACACCACCAGCCACCCCCGCGACATGGACGACAGCCTGATCGAGGCGCATCGATCGATGCCGAAGCTGATGCCCTATCTGCACCTGCCGGTCCAGGCAGGCTCCGACCGCATCCTCAAGGCGATGAACAGGCGGCATACGGCGGCCGAGTATCTGGCGCTGATCGCGCGCATCCGCGCGGTGCAGCCGGACCTCGCCTTGTCGGGTGATTTCATCGTCGGCTTCCCCGGCGAGACCGACGAAGACTTCGAAGCGACCATAAGGCTGGTCGAGGCCGTGGGTTATGCACAGGCATTTTCGTTCAAATATTCGACCCGTCCCGGCACGCCCGGCGCCGACCTCGAGGATCAGGTTCCGGAGGACGTAAAAGCCAAGCGTCTGGAAAGATTGCAGGCTTTGCTGATTTCGCAGCAGCGCGCCTTTGCCGAATCCTGTGTCGGACGCGAAATCGACCTGCTTTTGGAGAAGCCGGGCCGCATGCCCGGGCAACTCGTCGGCCGGTCCCCCTGGCTGCAGCCCGTGAATGTTGATGCAAAAGCATCGCAAATCGGTGACATTATCAAGGTGCGAATCATCAAGGCGGGACCGAACAGTCTGTTTGCCGAGATGATCGGGTAAGGACCAAACACAGGAGCCTGAACCGCTTGAACGGACACGAACTGATCTCTTCATCATCGCGCCAGTCGAAAACAACTGCGACAGACGCCAATCACTTCGTGCTCACATTCGAGAACAACCGGTTCGCCAGCGAACTCTTCGGGCAGTTCGATCAGAATCTGAAGCTCCTCGAGGAGCGCCTCCGGATCGAAGCGCACCCGCGCGGCAATTCCGTTGCGATCTCAGGTGATGTCGTTGCCACCAATCAGGCGCGCCGCGCACTCGATTTTCTCTATGGACGGTTGCAGAGTGGCGGATCGATCGATACGTCGGATGTGGAAGGCGCGATCCGCATGGCGGTCGCTGCCGACGACCAGCTGCAATTGCCGACCATGGAGAAAAAAGCCAAATTGACGATGGCGCAGATTTCAACGCGCAAGAAGACGATCGTCGCCCGCACGCCGACGCAGGATGCCTATATCCGCGCGCTGGAGCGTTCCGAGCTCGTCTTCGGCGTCGGTCCGGCCGGTACCGGCAAGACCTACCTCGCGGTTGCCCATGCGGCGCAGCTTCTTGAGCGTGGTGCCGTCGACCGCATCGTGCTTTCCCGTCCGGCCGTCGAAGCCGGCGAACGCCTCGGCTTTCTGCCGGGCGACATGAAGGAGAAGGTCGACCCCTATCTCAGGCCGCTCTACGATGCGCTCTATGACATGATGCCGGGCGACAAGGTGGAGCGTGCCATCACGGCAGGCGTCATCGAAATCGCACCCCTGGCCTTCATGCGCGGTCGCACGCTTGCCAATGCCGCCGTCATTCTCGACGAGGCCCAGAACACCACATCGATGCAGATGAAGATGTTCCTGACCCGTCTCGGCGAAAACGGCCGGATGATCGTGACCGGTGACCCGAGCCAGGTCGACCTGCCGCGCGGCGTCAAATCGGGTCTGGTCGAGGCCTTGCAGATCCTGCGCGGCGTCGAGGGTGTCTCGGTCGTCCGGTTCAAGGACGTCGACGTCGTGCGCCATCCGATGGTGGCACGCATCGTCCGGGCCTACGAGGCCCAGACCGCCGTGCACGATGAAAGCGAGCAGAGCGACCGCTGATCGGCGGTCGTTGCGATCATGACTGCATTGGATATCCAGATCAGCGTCGAGGAGGGCAATTGGCCCGACGAAGAGACGCTTCTCGCCTTTTCGTCGCCGGTGCTCGAGGCGGCCGCAGCCTTCCTGACTGCGGAAGAGGGCCAGCCGTTCCCGAAGATGCAGCCCGAGCTGTCGCTGGTTTTCACCGACGACGCTTCCATTCGCATGATCAATGCCGAATGGCGCAGCCAGGACAAGCCGACCAACGTGCTTTCCTTCCCGGCGTTTCCGCTGACGCCCGGCAAGATGCCGGGGCCGATGCTCGGCGACATCATCGTTGCGCGCGAAACCCTCGAGCGCGAAGCTGAGGGTCTGGAGAAGACGTTCGATGCGCATCTGACGCATCTTCTCGTGCATGGATTCCTGCATCTTTTCGGTTATGATCATATGGTAGATGATGAAGCCGAAAGAATGGAAAGCCTGGAGACTCGCATTTTGGCGCGTCTTGGCTTATCTGATCCTTACGGGGACCGATCCCCGGATTAACAGTTTGGACCAATGAGCGACTTTAAAACACAGCCCGTCGCAATGGCGACCGAGGAGGCCGATGCCTCCGGAGAGGCGGAGGCGGGCAGTAGTAGCACCGCCACTCGACAAGAGGGCACCAAATCCACATCGTCCTTCTGGAGCCGGGCCGCGCGCATTTTGCGTGGTGCCAATCCTTCGAGCCTCCGCGAGGACCTTGCCGACGCACTGCTGACGGACGCCGACAGCAACACGGCATTTTCGCCCGAAGAGCGGGCGATGCTCAACAACATCCTGCGCTTCCGCGAAGTCCGCGTCGAAGACGTGATGGTCCCGCGCGCCGATATCGAAGCCGTCGACCAGAGCATCACCATTGGCGAATTGATGGTGATCTTCGAGGAATCGGGGCGCTCGCGCATGCCGGTCTACAACGAAGGTCTGGATGATCCGCGCGGCATGATCCACATTCGCGACCTGCTCGCCTATGTGACCAAGCAGGCCCGCAACCGCCGTCGCAACGGCAAGGCTCAGACTACCGCCGCGTCGTCGTCTTCGGCTGAAAAGACACCAAGATCGCCGAAAGCGACCTTCGATCTGTCGCGTGTCGATCTCGGCAAGTCGCTGGAGGAGGTGGGCATAATCCGCCAGCTCCTGTTCGTGCCGCCGTCGATGCTTGCTTCGGACCTGATGCAGCGCATGCAGGCCGCTCGTATCCAGATGGCGCTCGTCATCGACGAATATGGCGGCACCGATGGTCTCGTTTCGCTGGAAGACATCGTCGAGATGGTCGTCGGCGACATCGAGGATGAGCATGACGACGACGAGGTCATGTTCGCCAAGACCTCGGAGGACGTCTTCGTCGCCGATGCCCGCGTCGAGCTGGAGGAGATCGCCGAAGCGATCGGTTCCGATTTCGACGTTCGCGAACAGCTTGAGGATGTCGATACGCTCGGTGGCCTGATCTTCGCGTCGCTGGGGCGGATTCCGGTGCGGGGCGAGGTGGTGCAGGCACTGCCAGGCTTTGAGTTCCAAATCCTCGACGCCGATCCTCGCCGCGTCAAGCGGGTGCGGATCATGCGCAAGCGTCCGCCGGCCCGTCGTCGCATCGTGCGATCCGAAGGCGAGTTGGCACAGGAACAGGCGCCCGCCAATCGCGGCAACGGTACCGAGCCGCAACAGGCCGCCGCCGGAGAGCAATAGGCTTTTCCCCACATTGTTTTCTCAGCGAAGCTCGGTCTCGACCTTCGCTGAGAACGGCCACCGATCCTCGATCGGTGGCGTCCCTTTTGCGCGTCAAATTCGACGCGTGGTGCTGCAAAGGGGACAAGCAGCCACTTTTTTGGAACACTGCCGGCAACTGATTCGGTTGTTCTTCCCGCGCAGCGTCGTGTTTCGCGGCCTGCGCCAACAGGAGGCTGCATGGAAAGACTGGCTGGCAGGATCATGCTTCTGTCGGGCGCCCCCCGGCTATTGCTCGCGTTTGCCGCGGGCCTCCTGGCTGTTCTGACACAGCCGCCGTTCGGCATCTTTGCGGCTGCCTTCCTCTCCTTTCCTGTTCTCGTTTGGCTGCTCGACGGCGCGACCGGCCATCCGGACGGCGGCGTAATCCGGCGGCTCTGGCCGGCAGTCTGCATCGGCTGGGCGTTCGGTTTCGGCTATTTCCTCGGCGGGCTCTGGTGGCTTGGTAACGCACTGTTGGTGGAGGCGGACAGCTTCGCCTGGGCATTGCCGCTGGCAGTCGTAGGGCTTCCGGCGTGCCTTGCCCTGTTCTACGCGCTCGCGGCCCTGATTGCCCGCATCCTCTGGTCGGATGGCGTGGGCCGGATCGCAGCACTGGCGCTGGGTTTTGGCTTGGCTGAATGGTTGCGCTCGTTCATCTTTACCGGCTTTCCCTGGAATGCGATCGGCTATGCGGCGATGCCGATGCCGTTGATGATGCAGTCGGCAAGTGTCCTGAACCTCGCAACCATCAACATGCTGGCGGTTTTCGTCTTTGCGGCGCCGGCCCTTATCGCGACCGGCAAGGGCAGCCGTATTGGTCTCAGCCTTGCTGTGGCGCTTTTCGCGGCCCATACCGGCTTCGGCTTTTATCGGCTTGCGCTGCCGGCGCCCGGCGGACCGGATCAGCCGCTTGCCGTTCGCCTCGTTCAGCCGGTGATCGATCAGGCAAAGAAACTCGATGATAGCGAGCGCGGCGCCATCTTCGAGGAGCATTTGGCTTTGACCACGGCACCAGCCGAAGGTGAAACCAAGAAGCCCGATATCGTCGTCTGGCCGGAAACCTCGATCCCGTTCATCCTCACCGACAGTCCCGATGCGCTTGCGCGCATTGCCGAAGTGCTCGATGACGGGCAGATCCTCATTGCCGGCGCGGTGCGAGCGGAAGATGCCGGCGCCGGCCTGCCGCCGCGCTATTACAACTCGATCTACGTCATCGACGAACGCGGGCAGATCATGAGTGCTGCCGACAAGGTGCACCTCGTTCCCTTTGGTGAATATCTGCCGTTCGAGGACATGCTCTCGTCCTGGGGCCTAAGCTCGGTCGCGGCCGCCCTGCCGGGTGGTTTCTCGGCCGCCAAGACCCGGTCGCTACTGACCTTGCCCGGCGGGCGCACGTTCTACCCGCTCATCTGTTATGAGGCGATTTTCCCCGACGAGATCGGCACTGATGCGCGCGGCGCCGACGCGCTGCTCAACATCACCAATGATGCCTGGTTCGGCGACACGCCGGGCCCCCGTCAGCACTTCCATCAGGCGCAGTTGCGTGCAGTGGAAACGGGATTACCCCTTATCCGTGCAGCCAATAATGGTATATCAGCGATTGTTGATGCACGTGGGGTTTTAGTGGTAGGATTGGCCTACAATTATAGGGGAGTGATCGACACAATTCTGCCGGGAAGGCTTCCTACGCCCACGAATGAGGTCATTCGTAGCCGCATTTTCGGGTTGTGCGCAATCTTCCTCCTGCTGGTTGCAGCCTTCTCGCGTGTTAGTTTTAATATTAGGAAGAATTGACCTAAAACCCCTAAAATTGCATAGTGGACCGGACCATCGGTTTCTGCTGTGGCGACTCGTTTGTCTTCACCGTTGCGGTTGCAGCGGTGTGCGGTGTCCCCACGCCAGTCCGTGGATGATCGAAACAGCGTGTTTAGGAACGCAGATATGATGGAAAATAAAAAGAAGCCGAACCCGATCGACATTCACGTCGGTAGCCGGATTCGCCTTCGCCGCACGATGCTTGGCATGAGCCAGGAAAAACTGGGCGAAAGCCTGGGGATCACCTTTCAGCAGATCCAGAAGTACGAAAAAGGCACGAACCGCGTTGGTGCCAGCCGGTTGCAGAACATTTCCAGCATCCTGAACGTCCCCGTTTCCTTCTTCTTCGAAGACGCTCCCGGTGAAAACACCAGCGCTTCCGGCTTGGCCGAAGCCTCCAGCTCGAACTACGTTGTCGACTTCCTCTCTTCCTCGGAAGGCCTTCAGCTCAATCGCGCGTTCGTCAAGATCAACGATCCCAAGGTGCGTCGCAAGCTTGTCGACCTCGTCAAGGCTCTGGCTGCGGAAGCAGAAAGCGAATAGTCCCGAAACCCATCGGGATTGGAAAACAAAGCGGCCATTTGTGCCGCTTTTTTCTTGTCCGCCGTTTCCCTCTGATATCGGAAGTGATTGGCTCCGATGTCGATATAAAGATATATTTATGTCGTTGTTCGCTTGTTTTTCGGTCGCAAAACCACTAACACGATGCCAGCGCTTATCTTCTTGAGGGGAATTCCCGCATGCGTGCAAACTACCTGTTCACGAGTGAATCCGTAGCCGAAGGCCACCCGGACAAAGTATGTGACCGTATCTCCGACGAGATCGTCGATCTGGTCTACCGCGAAGCTGCCAAGACCGGTGTCGATCCCTGGGGCGTACGCATTGCCTGCGAAACGCTGGCAACGACGAACCGCGTTGTGATCGCCGGCGAAGTCCGCCTGCCGCCGAGCCTTCTGAAGAAGGACAAGAACGGCAACGACGTCATCAACCCCTCGAAGTTCAAGTCTGCCGCACGTAAGGCGATCCGCGACATCGGCTACGAGCAGGACGGTTTCCACTGGAAAACGGCCAAGATCGACGTGCTCCTGCACTTCCAGTCCGCACACATTGCCCAGGGCGTCGACAGCGCGTCCGACAAGCAGGGTGAAGAGGGTGCTGGCGACCAGGGCATCATGTTCGGTTACGCCTGCCGCGAGACCTCGGAACTGATGCCGGCGCCGCTCTATTATTCGCACCGCATCCTGCATCTGCTCGCAGCCGCCCGCAAGAAGGGCGACGGCGAAGTCGCCAAGCTCGGCCCGGATGCCAAGAGCCAGGTCACCGTTCGCTACATCGACGGCAAGCCGGCGGAAGTCGTCTCGATCGTTCTGTCCACCCAGCATCTCGATGAGAGCTGGGATTCGACCAAGGTTCGTGCGGTCGTCGAACCCTATATCCGCGAAGCGCTTGACGATCTGAAGATCGCCAGCGATTGCACCTGGTACATCAACCCGACCGGAAAGTTCGTCATCGGCGGCCCGGATGGGGATGCCGGCCTGACGGGTCGCAAAATCATCGTCGATACCTATGGCGGCGCAGCTCCGCATGGCGGCGGCGCCTTCTCGGGCAAGGACACGACCAAGGTCGACCGTTCGGCTGCCTATGCAGCCCGCTACCTCGCCAAGAACGTCGTTGCTGCCGGCCTCTCCGATCGTTGCACGATCCAACTTTCCTACGCCATCGGCGTTGCCCAGCCGCTCTCGGTCTATGTCGACCTGCACGGCACTGGCAAGGTCTCCGAGGACCAGGTGGAAAGCGCGATCCGCAAGACGATGGACTTGTCGCCGACCGGCATTCGCCGTCATCTCGACCTCAACAAGCCGATCTACGCCAAGACCGCTGCCTATGGCCACTTTGGTCGCAAGGCCGGCCGTGACGGCTCGTTCTCCTGGGAGAAGCTTGATCTGGTCAAGCCGCTCAAGGAAGCCATCGGGGCTTGACGCTTCGACATTTGCCGGACACAGAACGTCCGGCCGCTAAAGATAAAGGCGGATGCCCCCGAAAGGGGTGTCCGCCTTGCTCGTTGAAGGAAGATTGTCATGACTGAACCGCGCCGCAGCCGCGCCACGGAAGCCTTCTTCGGACGCCGCAAGGGCAAGCCCTTGCGCGAGCGCCAGGCGGCACACCTCGAAACCATTCTACCGAAGCTGAAGCTCGATCTCGGCACTGCCGCGCCGCAGGACATGAAGTCGCTCTTTCCCGAGCCGGTCGATCGCGTCCGTATGGAAATTGGTTTTGGCGGCGGCGAGCATCTGATCCACCGCGCGGCCGAGACCCCCTCGACCGGTTTCATCGGCGTCGAACCCTTCGTCAATTCGATGGCGAAGCTGATCGGGCAGATCGAGGAGAAGGGTGTCTCCAACATTCGTCTCTACAATGACGACGCCACGCAGGTGCTCGATTGGATGCCGGACGCCTGCGTCGACCAGGTTGACCTGCTCTATCCTGACCCCTGGCCGAAGCGCAAGCATTGGAAGCGTCGTTTCGTCTCCAGCGTCAATCTCGACCGCTTCGCACGGGTGCTGAAGCCCGGCGGCCTCTTCTGCTTCGCATCCGATATCGACACCTACGTCAACTGGACGCTGCTGCATTGCCGCGACCATGCCGCCTTCGAATGGACGGCCGAACAGGCATCGGATTGGTTGACGCCGTTTGAGGGCTGGCCGAGCACGCGCTACGAGGCCAAGGCGCGCAGGGAAGGGCGGAGTTCCGCCTATCTTACCTTCCGTCGCGTTTAAGCGGCGGTCTACGCACAGCATATTAAGGACACTCGAAGCGTTGCAGCAGCTTCTGTTGCGCGCCAGATTTGACGCGCAGCGCCTTGACGTTCCAGCGGCGAGCTTCGCCGCAGCTGACGATCAATGCAGGCTGACGGTCTTCAGATCGTCTTCTGCAGCCTTGTAGAAGGTGCTGGAGCGGTTGTCGGTCAAAAGGATCGGCGTGCCGTCCGCACCGAACAGGGCCCACAGATCGATGCCCGGTCCCATTTCAGGCGCTTCCGGGAAGCAGCGGGAAACCTCTTCCGAACGCATCTTTCTGATATAGCCGACTTCGCCCTCTCCCAGATGTGCGAGGTCGTTTTTTGACAATGACGAGGTGATGGCTTTCAGTCCCATGGTGGTACTCCGTGGTCGCCGGCCAGGGGAAAATCCCGCCGGTTATCCTACTCTGGGACTGAAATGTTAATTTTCTTTACCATACGCACCGGTTCCGGACGAACGAGATCGACCGAGAGCAGGCCGTTGCGCAATTCCGCGCCAAGCACCTTCATGCCGTCGGCAAGCACGAATGTGCGTTGGAACTGCCGGGCGGCAATGCCGCGGTGCAGGTAATCGCGATCGCCGGTGTCGATCTGACGGCCGCGAATGACGAGCTGGTTTTCCTCGGTCGTGACGTCGAGATCTTCTTCGGAAAAGCCGGCGACGGCGAGCGTGATGCGCAATCGCTCTGGCGCATCGACCGAATCGTCGCCGCGGATGCGCTCGATATTGTAGGGCGGGTAGCCGTCATTTCCCTTGGCGATACGCTCAAGGGTCTTTTCCATTGTGTCGAAACCCAGCAGGAGTGGGCTCGTGAAAGGCGTAATTCTGCTCATTCCCAAGTCCTTGTAAGATCAAGCGACCATTCTGCGGACCTGCCAAGCAGCATCCCCTTCCAATATGGTAGCTGTGCGCAATGAGCGCAAGCCGCTTGCCTCCGGCGTGCACGCAAATCATAGTCCGCAGCGCGAGAATCCGAAGGAGGAACACAAGCGTGCCTGTGCCGAGAAAAATAATCATAGACACTGATCCCGGGCAGGACGATGCCGCCGCCATCATGCTCGCTTTCGGCAGTCCGGAAGAAATCGATATCCTGGGGATCACGACGGTCGCCGGCAACGTTCCTCTGGCCATGACCGCGCGCAATGCCCGCATCATCTGCGAACTGTGCGACAGGACCAAAGTCAAGGTCTTCGCCGGCGCCGACCGGCCGATCGCCCGTCCGCTCGTCACTGCCGAGCATGTGCACGGCAAGACCGGTCTCGACGGACCTGTTCTCGACGAGCCGATGATGGCGCTTCAGGCCCAGCATGGCGTCGACTTCATCATCGACACGTTGCGCGCTGAAGCACCTGGCACGGTCACGCTCTGCACGCTCGGTCCGCTGACCAACGTCGCGCTTGCCCTTCAGAAGGCGCCGGACATTGCACCGCGGGTGCGCGAACTGGTGATGATGGGCGGCGGCTTCTTTGAGGGTGGCAACATCACGCCGGCGGCCGAATTCAACATCTATGTCGATCCGGAAGCGGCCGACATCGTCTTCCGTTCGGGTATTCCGATCGTGATGATGCCGCTCGACGTCACCCACCGGGTGCTGACGCACAAGGCGCGCGTGGCGAAGATCCGTGAGATCGGCAGCGCACCGGCGATCGCCATGGCGGAAATGCTGGAATTCTTCGAGCGGTTCGACATCGAAAAGTACGGCACCGACGGCGGCCCGCTGCATGATCCGACCGTCATCGCCTACCTCCTGCGGCCGGAGCTTTTCACCGGTCGTGACTGCAATGTCGAGATCGAAGTTCAGTCGCCGCTGACATCAGGCATGACCGTGGTCGACTGGTGGCAGGTCACGGGCCGCACGCACAATGCCAAGGTCATGCGTCATATCGACGATCAGGGTTTCTTCGACCTGTTGACAGAGCGGCTGGCGCGCATCTGATCGCCGCGAGCCAAAACCACAAAAGAAAACGCCGCCCCGAGAGGCGCCGTTTTTTTGCTTTATCGATTACTGGATCAGAACTCTTCCCAATTGTCCTGTGCCAACGCGTTGGCGCCGGACGTCTGTGTCAGGACGCGTTGGGTCGATGGCGTATAGCCGGCGCGCGCGGCACTCGGTGCCGGACGGGTGTCGCGGGCATAGGTAGGAGCCGGTGCGGGTGCCGGGCGTTCGGCCGAGCGCATGCGCTCGGCCGTACCGCGCAACATCTCCGTCGAGTTCGGCTGGGCTGCCGTCGTTCCCGAGCGCTGAGCGACGCGGAAGCGGGCGACCAGCGTGCTCAGCGAGCGTGCTTCCTCGTTGAGCGCCATGCCGGCGGCAGTGGTTTCTTCGACCATCGCGGCGTTCTGCTGGGTCACCTGGTCCATCTGGTTGACGGCCGAGTTGATCTCCTTGAGGCCGACGGCCTGTTCGGAAGCCGAACTCGAGATCTGGCGGATGAGGCCGTTGATCTGCACCACCTGTTCGGCGATCTTTTCGAGCGCGCCGCCGGCGCGACCGACGAGGTCGACGCCTTCGCGCACCTGGCCCGCCGAGGTGTTGATCAGCGTCTTGATCTCCTTGGCAGCGTTTGCCGAGCGTTGGGCAAGCTCGCGGACTTCCTGGGCGACGACGGCGAAGCCCTTGCCGGCGTCACCGGCGCGCGCGGCTTCGACGCCGGCGTTGAGCGCCAGCAGGTTGGTCTGGAAGGCGATCTCGTCGATGACGCCGATGATGCGGCTGACCTCGTGCGACGACTGCTCGATGCCCTTCATCGCGGCAATCGCCTTCTGCACCACTTCGCCGGACTGTCCGGCATCGCTGCTGGCCACGTCCACCGACTTGGCGGCGACCTTGGCGTTCTCGGCGCTGGCGTTGACCTGCGAGGTCAGCTCGTCGAGAGCTGCCGCCGTCTCTTCCAGGCTTGCCGCCTGCTGTTCGGTGCGGTGCGACAGATCGTTGGCGGCGCTGCTGATCTCGCTGGTGCCGTTGCCGATGTTGACGACGGAGTGGTTGACGGTGCGGATCGTCTCTTCGAGGCTGTCCATTGTCGCGTTGAAGTCGCGCTTCAGCTGGGCATATTCACCGGGGAATTCGTCGGTGATGCGGAAGGCGAGATCGCCGGAGGAGAGGTGCGAAAGACCCTTGCCGAGGCGGGCGACGATGTCGCGCTGGAGGGCGCTGGATTCGGTCCGCTCGGTCTCGGAACGGCTACGCTCGTGTTCCGCCTGCTCGCGCTCGTGGCGGGCTTCGCCTTCGAGCCGCTTGGTGTCGGCCAGCTGGTGGCGGAAGCCTTCGAGCGCCTTTGCCACCTGGCCCGTCTCGTCGGAGCGGTCCTGGCCGGTGATCGAATTGCCGTAGTCGCCGTTGCTGAGGTTGCGGACGTCCCTGACGAGGCCTGCAAGCGGCTGCTGGACAAAACCACGGACTGCGAAGTAAAGGCCGAGCAGCACCGCGCCGAGAACGACCAGGCCCCCGATGATCATCATGTAGGTCTGGTCGCGGACCGGCGCGTTGATCGCCGTGCGCGGCACGTCGACGAGCACGATCCAGCTGGTGTTCACACCCGAAACGGCGAAGGGGTAGACAACGCGGTCGAAGGGCTCGTTGCCGTCGTAGGACAGGTTCTTGACGACGCCCGAAGTTCCCGAAGCCAGTGCCTTCTTGACGACCTCGTTGCCTTCGCCGTCATAATCCTTGAGCAAAAGCTCCGGGATCGGCGCGACCAGCCACTTGCCGGTCTGGGACAGGAGGTAGACGCGGCCGGTTTCGAACGGCTTCAGCTTGGAGAGGCCGTCCGCCAGCGAAGCGAGCGAGATGTCGACGCCAGAAACGCCGATCAGCTTGCCGTTGGACGTGACCGGATAGGCGATCGAGCTCATCGCAGTCGGGACATCGGTGTCCTGCGCGGTATAGGGCGGGGTGATTGCGCCCTTGCCGCTCTTTGCCGCAAGGCTGTACCATTCCGCCGCGTAGTCCGCGCGGAAGGTCGAGAACTGGATCTCGTTTTCGCGGTTTTTCGACCAGTAGGGCGCAAAGATGCCTTCCTCGTTGGCACCCAGCTCCTTGTTGTTGGCCACGTCCTCCTTGCGGCCGTCAAAGGCCTTGGGCTCTTCGGCAAACCAGCTGCCGAAGGCGAATGGGTTCTGTTCGAGATTGGCCCTGAGGATGTTGATTACACCGGCGCGTTCCATCGATTTTTCCGCGTGGCTGCGGCCAAGGATGCCGGCCATCGAGCGCGAAGCGCTTGCCAGTTCGCCGATGCCGCCGGCGATATCAGAAGCGATGGCTTTCGCTTCGCCGGTTGCCTGGTCGAGCACCAGCGTTTCGACGCGCTCCTGTGTCTGGGAGATGAGAACGAAGTTCGAGGCGAGCAACACGAGCGCGATCGTGCCGCCTGTCACCGCGATCAGCTTGGTCGCCAGCGATTTGGCTTGGAACTTGAACATGAAATCCTCACGTGCTGGGAGGTCCGCAGGAGACAACCTGCGGCGAACGCATTTCACAATGTGGGTGAAACTCCATCATGGAGCGCCAGATGCCGACCGGCATTAAGGAGGCTGCCCATTCCTTGGGGAACCGGCTTTCTCATGGTCTTGAATAGCCGAGCAAATCTTAAGATTGGGCCAACGCAACGGCCAATTCATGCGCCGCTCATGGAGAATTTCCGCGCAAAGTTTTACCTCCGCGACAAAGACTGTCCGGATTGCGCAAAGGCTGTCGAAGAGTGATTTTCAGGGTCGTTGCCCGCTGAAAGGGCGCTTTCGGCACAGCAGGAACGGAAAGCCTCGCCGTTCAAACCAGGTCGCGCGACGGGCGTCAAAGTCTGCCCGGAAAAGTGTGCAGCTATTTGCGATAACGACATCGGCAAAAGCGAGAGCTTTGAAGTGCGGCAATCGAACGATCGCAACGCACTTCAAGATCGGATCAGGCCCTTAGATGCGCGGCTCGACTTCCGAGGCAAGCGGGATCGAGGGCTGGGCGCCGCGCTTCAGGCAGGCGAGTGAACCCGCCACCGCGGCGCGTCGGAGCGCGTCGGGAAATGCGAGCTTCTCGTCGAGGCTTGCAGCCAGGTAACCGCAGAACGTATCGCCGGCACCGACGGTATCGACCGGGTCGATCTTTAGGCCGCGGGCGCGATGGACCTCGCCTTCGTGCACGGCGATGACGCCTTCCGCGCCCAGCGTGACGATGACTGTGTGGCCGGTTTCGGCGTGCAGCTTTCTCATTGCCTCTTCGCGTTCGTGACCTTCGATCCCGGTCTTGCCGGCCAAAAGTTCGAACTCCGTCTCGTTGGCGATGACGATATCGGCCAGCCGGCCGAGGCGGGCCGCTTCCGGGGTCAGGGGCGCGATATTGATGACGGAGCGAATGCCCTTGCGCCGGGCTTCCGAGAGCGCCTTTTCCACCGACGCTGCCGGTATCTCCAGCTGCAGCATCAGGGTGTCGCCGGCGTTCAGGCCACCAACGGCGGCAACTGCATCGGCTTCGTTGACCGTTGCGTTGGCGCTGGCAACGACGACAATGACATTCTCGCCTTCACCGCCGACGAGGATATGGGCCGTGCCCGTCGGCTCCTCGACGGTTTTGGTCAAGGACAGGTCGGCGCCGGCCTCCCGCAGCAATTCGAGCGCGCCGTCGGCAAAGCTGTCCGAGCCGACGGCGCCGGCCATGTGAACGATGGCGCCGGCACGCCGTGCGGCCAGCGCCTGATTGGCGCCCTTGCCACCGGCGGCAGTCGAAAAGCCCGAGCCGGCAACGGTTTCGCCCGGCTTCGGCAGACGCGCGGTCGTGGCGATCAGGTCCATATTGATGGACCCAAAAACAGTGATCATGTGAAGATGTCCCGTCGAATTGCTGATTTTGGCCGGAGAGTGCCCGAGACCGTCAGTCCTCGTCAACCACCCTGAGGCGCAATTGCCCGACGCGATTGTCGACGGCATGGCGCGGTTCTTCCGGTCGTGCCGCACCTTCCGCCTCAAGTTCCAGCGCTTCGATCTTGGCGCCGCGGCGGGAAAGCTTGCCCGAGGAGATGAGGATCTCTTCGACATCCTTCTGGCTCATGGCGAAGTGACCCTGCAGCTTGCGGACCCGTTCGTCGAGGCGCGTCAAGTCCTCCATCAGCCGCCCCACTTCCCCCTGGATGAGATGCGCCTGCTCGCGCATGCGGGCGTCACGGAGGATCGACTGGATCACCTGGATCGACAGGAGCAGCAGCGACGGCGAGACGATGACGATCCGCTGGCGATGCGCCTTCTGGACGATCGCTTCGAAATGCTCGTGGATTTCAGCGAAGATCGATTCCGAGGGAACGAAGAGGAAAGCCGTCTCCTGCGTCTCGCCGGGGATCAGGTACTTGCTGGCGATATCGCGGACATGCACCTCCATGTCGCGGCGGAACAGTTGCACCATCTGTTGCCGGCGCTCAGGCGTTGCAGCGTCCCGCATGCCGTTCCAGGCCTCCAGCGGAAACTTCGCGTCAATCACCAGCGGCGGTTGGTCGTTCGGCATGCGGATGGTGCAGTCCGGCCGGGCGCCGTTGGAAAGCGTCGTCTGGAAGGCAAAGGCGCCCATCGGCAGGCCGTCGGCGACGATCGTTTCCATACGCGACTGGCCGAAGGCGCCGCGTGTCTGCTTGTTCGAAAGGATGGCCTGCAGCCCGGCCATGTCCTTGGCCAGCGACTGGATGTTGTTCTGGGCGGTGTCGATCACTGCCAGGCGCTCCTGCAATCGCCGCAGGTTTTCGTGCGTCGCCTTGGTCTGCTCGCTGATCGAGGCGCCGATCCGGTGCGTCATGCCATCGATCCGCTGGCTCAGCGTCTGGTTCAGTTCCGCCTGGCGGCTGCCGAACACGTCGGCCATTGCCGCGATGCGGCCCTGCATTTCCGTCTGCGCTGCCAGCAGCATGGCCATCTGCTCGTGACGCTCGTCGTCGCCCGCCCGCCGCCGCCGCGAAACGGTCATCAGCACGAAGCCAATCGCCAGCACGGCCAGAACCATGCAGAGATGGGCGACAGTGACCGGCACGGTGCCGATGAGAAAAACAGGCTGGTCAAACGAAATTGGCGCAGGTTCCATGCGGCAAGCCTAACAGATTCTTTTTTGAAGACCAGATCAAAACGAGAACATTTACCCGGCGCGGTTAACGGGAGACGACATTGCCGCGATGCCCGTAGCGTGCGCGCCAATTTTCTTGCACCCGGATGGAAAGATCGGTTATGGGAGCGATATGACGATCAAGCCGCTTATCATCCTTCCCGATCCTGTTCTGCGTCAGGTCTCGACCCCGATCGAAACCATCGATGCCGACATCCGTCGCCTGGCCGACGATATGCTCGAGACGATGTATGACGCCCCGGGTATCGGGCTCGCCGCCATCCAGATCGGCGTGGCGAAACGCATGCTGGTTCTCGACGTCTCCAAGGAAGGCGACGAGAAGACCCCGCACGTTTTCATCAATCCCGAAATCGTCGCTTCGTCCGACGCGTTCTCGGTCTATGAAGAAGGCTGCCTCTCCATTCCGGATTATTATGCCGAGGTGGAGCGTCCGGCGGAGGTCACCGTCAAGCACCTCGACCGTGACGGCAAGGAACAGATCGTCAAGGCCGACGGCCTGCTGGCGACCTGCCTGCAGCATGAGATCGATCACTTGAACGGCGTGCTGTTCATTGACCACATCTCCAAGCTCAAGCGGGACATGGTGATCCGCAGGTTCACCAAGGCTGCAAAGACCCGCGGCGCCAAGGCGATCTGATCCCGAGGAAAGCGCCCGCAGGCGCTTTGTCGTTGAGGGGCTTGATTTGAGGCGCGTAAACCCGTTTGAAGGGGCCTGATTTCAAACGGTCGGAGTATCCGCCTTGTCGCTTCGCATCATCTTCATGGGAACGCCGGAATTTTCCGTACCGACGCTTGCCGCACTCGCAGGGGCAGGTCACGAGATCGTTGCCGTCTATACCCAGCCGCCGCGGCCCGGCGGACGGCGCGGGCTCGACCTGCAGAAGTCGCCGGTGCACCAGGCGGCCGAGCTGCTCGGCGTTCCCGTGCTCACGCCCGTCAACTTCAAGGACGAAGCCGATCGCCAGACCTTCCGTGATTTCAATGCTGACGTTGCCGTTGTCGTCGCCTATGGCCTGCTGTTGCCGGAAGCGATCCTGACCGGAACGCGGCTCGGCTGCTATAATGGCCATGCCTCGCTCTTGCCGCGCTGGCGTGGTGCGGCTCCCATCCAGCGTGCCATCATGGCCGGCGACCATGAGACCGGCATGATGGTGATGAAGATGGACAAGGGGTTGGACACAGGCCCGGTCGCGCTCACCAAGGCGGTGCAGATCGGCGAGACGATGACGGCGGGCGAGCTGCATGACCGGCTGATGCAGGTCGGCGCTAACCTGATGAAGGAAGCGATCGGCAAGCTTGAGGCCGATGACCTGCCACTGACCGAGCAGGCGGGCGAGGGCGTCGTCTACGCCGCCAAGATCAGCAAGGCCGAGACTCGCATCGATTTTGCGAGGACCGCGCGCGAAGTGCACGACCATATTCGCGGCCTGTCGCCTTTTCCCGGCGCCTGGTTTGAGCTCGAGATCGCCGGCAAGCCGGAGCGCATCAAGGTTTTGAACTCCGAGCGCGTGACGGCGGCAGGAACCGCCGGAACGGTGCTCGACGACACTCTCACCATTGCCTGCAGCGACGGTGCCGTGCGGCCGACGCGGCTGCAGCGGGCAGGCGGCAAGGCTCTCAGTGTTGCCGATTTCCTGCGCGGTACGCCCATCGCCGCCGGCACGAGGGTCGGCTGATGCCGCGCTTTCGACTGATCGTCGAATATGACGGCTCCAACTATGTCGGCTGGCAGCGCCAGGACAACGGCGCTTCCGTCCAGGGCGCGATCGAAAAAGCGATCCTGTCCTTGACCGGCGAAACCGTCTCGATCCGCGGTGCCGGGCGGACCGATTCCGGCGTTCATGCCGTCGGGCAGGTGGCGCATGCGGACCTGACGCGCGAGTGGAAACCTCACACGCTGCGCAATGCGCTGAACGCGCATCTGGGCATGGCCGGCGAGGGCGTCTCGATCCTCGACGCCCAGGAAGTCACAGACGCCTTCGACGCACGGTTTTCGGCGCTGCGCCGGCATTATCTCTACCGCATCATCTGCCGTCCGTCGCGGCTGGCGCTGGAGGCGAAGCGTGCCTGGTGGGTGACGAAGCCGCTCGATCACGAGGCGATGCATGAAGGCGCGCAACGGCTCGTCGGCCACCACGACTTCACCACCTTCCGCTCCGTCCATTGCCAGGCGACAAGCCCGATGCGCACGCTCGACCGGCTGGATGTCTCTCGCACCGGCAATCTGATCGAAATTCGCGCCACGGCGCAGAGCTTCCTGCACAATCAGATCCGTTCCTTCGCCGGCTCGCTGAAGCTGGTTGGCGAAGGCAAATGGACGCCGGACGAGCTGCAGGCGGCACTCGAAGCGCGCGACCGCAAGGCCTGCGGTCCGGTGGCGCCGCCCGACGGGCTTTATTTCATGCAGGTCGATTACTGAGGAAGGTAACGTCGCGCGCAGATGGCGCGTGACGTCTGTCAGGTCGGGATAAGGCCGAAGAACTGCTGCAGCAATTCGCCCATCATCATCGACGGCAGCAGGAAAAGCGCCGTCAGCGCCGTGGCCAGCAAGGTCTGGTTTCCGGTAATGATGCGCAGCAGCCGGAAGAGTATGCCGATGCTGACGAAGAGCAGCACCAGCCAGATCAGGCTCGTCAGCCCTTCGCTGCCGGGAATGACGAGGCGGATCGCCGCCGGCACCGCCATCGCATAGGACAGCGGCACGGAAAGCCAGTTGGTGGTGACGACGATCGGCACCACGGCGGCGGCAAAGCCGAGTGGGCGCGCCAGGACGAAGACCAGCACCAGCGGCAGCAGCCAGCTGGCGAGATCGACAACCAGAAGCTTGAAGACGAAGCCGAAGCCGACAGTGGTTCCTGTTGGCATTGCAGAGAGATAATAAAGCCGCCAGGATGCCCAGGTGACGGGAATGGCCGGCAGGCACCAGAGCATCGCTGTAAACGAACGCCACAATCCGCTCTCGCTGAAATCGAGCCAGCGGAAGCCTTCGCCATTGCCCTGGATCAGCAGCCAGAGGCCCTTGATATAGGAAAGAACCTCCTCAAGCAGCGGCATGGCCGAACCAGCTGAAGATGAAGGTTTCGTAGATTTCCGTCAGCGTTTCGAGATCGGCGACGGCGACACGCTCGTCCACCATATGCATGGTCTGGCCGACAAGCCCGAATTCGACGACGGGGCAATAGTCCTTGATGAACCGCGCATCCGAGGTGCCGCCGGTGGTCGAAAGTTTCGGCTGCTGGCCGGTGACCGCTTCGATAGCGCCTGACAGCGAATCGATCAGCGCATTGTTGCGCGTCAGGAAAACGTGGCTCGGCCGTTCGTTCCAGGTGATCTCGTAACGGACCGGGTCGCGGCCTGCCCGCAGAGCGCCGTCCGTTGCCGCGCGGTCGAGGCGGGCGATGATCTCCGCCATCAGGCTCTCGGCGGTCCAGGTGTCGTTGAAGCGGATATTGAAGGCAGCAGCCGCCTTCGCAGGGATGACGTTGACGGCGCCATTGCCGACGTCGATGGTCGTCACTTCCAGGTTCGACGGCTGGAAGTTTTCCGTGCCGTTGTCGAAGGGCGGGTCCATCAGTGCCTGGGTCAGTTGCAGGATGCCGCGCACCGGATTGTCCGCCAGGTGCGGATAGGCCGCGTGGCCCTGGACGCCGTTGACGGTGATCCGGCCGGAAAGCGAGCCACGGCGGCCGATCTTGATCATGTCGCCGAGACGGTCTGGATTGGTCGGTTCGCCGACAAGGCAGGCGTCCCAACGCTCGCCCTTGGCGGCAGCCCAGCCGAGAAGTTTCGTCGTGCCGTTGATCGCAGGGCCTTCCTCGTCGCCGGTGATGAGGAACGAAACCGAGCCCTTGGGGACCCCATGCTTTTCGATGTGGCGGGCGACGGCTGCGACGAAGCAGGCAATGCCGCCCTTCATGTCGACCGCGCCGCGGCCATACATTTCGCCGCCGGCGATATCGGCGGAAAACGGACCGTGGGTCCACGCGCCGTCGTCGCCGACCGGCACCACGTCGGTATGGCCGGCAAACATCAGATGCGGGCCGTCGCTGCCGAGCCGGGCATAGAGGTTCTCGATATCGGGCGTACCCGCGTCTTTGGCCGTGACCCGGTCGACGGCAAAGCCGAGCGGCTTGAGCATGGCTTCAAGCGCTGAGTGCGCGCCGCCTTCGGCAGGGGTAACGGAGGGGCAACGGATGAGGGTGGCGAGATTGGCGATCGGATCGGTCGAGGTCATGTAGCGATATGCCGTCTGCGTGGCGCTGGGGCCAATGGGATTGAGGGTGCTGGTTTATCCGATCGTTGCGCGGCTGTCACGCAGGATGGGTGTGCAGCCGACGGCTGAGGCTATCCGTCTGTCTTCAACGTAAGCGGGCCGGATCAGATCCGGCCCGCTCAAAGCGCATATGCGGCAAGATTACCTCATTCTCCGGGCGCGAGATGAGGTGCTTCGATATGCGCTCCGGCGTGCTTCAGAGGCCGCTCGCCCGAGAGCTTGCGGATCAGCACGTAGAACACCGGCGTCATGAAGATGCCGAAGGCGGTGACGCCGATCATGCCGGAAAAGACCGCGACCCCCATGGCCGAGCGCATTTCGGCGCCGGCGCCGGTGGAGATCACCAGGGGCACGACACCCATGATGAAGGCCATCGAGGTCATCAGGATCGGCCGCAGGCGCAGCCGGCTCGCTTCGATCGCCGCCTGGACGGCGGTGCTGCCTGATAGTTCCAGTTCGCGGGCGAACTCGACGATCAGGATCGCGTTCTTGGCGGAAAGCCCGACAAGCACGATCAGGCCGATCTGCGTGAAGACGTTGTTGTCGCCTCCGGTCAGCCAGACGCCGGCAAGGGCGGCCATGATGCCCATCGGCACGATCAGGATAATCGCGATCGGCAGGGTCAGGCTTTCATACTGGGCGGCCAGCACGAGATAGACCAAGAGCAGCGCCAGCGGGAAGACGAGCATGCCCGAATTGCCGGCAAGAATCTGCTGATAGGTCAAATCCGTCCACTCGAATGCGATACCGGGCGGCAGCGTTTCCGCGGCGATCTTCTCGATCGCGGCCTGAGCCTGGCCCGAGGAGAAGCCCGGCGCCGGGCCGCCGTTGATGTCGGCCGACAGGAAGCCGTTGTAGCGGATCGCCCGCTCGGCGCCGACCGTCTGCTCGACCTTCAACAGTGCCGACAGCGGGATCATCTCGCCCGATTGCGAACGCACCTTCAGCTTGCCGATGTCGTCGGCGTGGCTGCGGTAGTTTGCATCGGCCTGGACGCGCACGCTGTAGGTGCGGCCGAAGGCGTTGAAGTCGTTGACGTAGAGCGAGCCCAGATAGATCTGCAGCGTCTCGAACACATCGGTCACTTCGACGCCGAGCTGGCGCGCCTTGACGCGGTCGAGGTCGGCGTAGAGCTGCGGCACGTTGATCTGGAAGCTCGAGTAGATGCCAGCCAGCTCCGGCGTCTGGTAGGCCTTGGCAATGAAGGCCTTGGTCGCCTCGTCGAGTGCCTGGTAGCCGAGGCCGTTCTTGTCCTCGATCTGCAGCTTGAAGCCGCCGGTGGTGCCCAGCCCCTGGACGGGCGGCGGCGGGAACATGGCGATGAAGGCATCCTGGATCGCGCCGAATTCCTGGTTCAGCTGCATGGCGATCGCCCCGCCCGAAAGCTCGGGCGTCGTGCGCTCCTCGAACGGCTTCAGCGCCACGAAGACGATGCCGGAGTTCGACGAGTTGGTGAAGCCGTTGATCGACAGGCCGGGGAAGGCGATGGCATTTTCGACGCCGGGATGCTTGAGCGCGATATCACTCATGCGGCGGATGACGTCTTCCGAGCGGTCGAGCGTCGCTGCGTCAGGCAACTGTGCAAAGCCGATCAGATACTGCTTGTCCTGGGCGGGCACGAAGCCGCCGGGAACGGCGCGGAACAGCACGAAGGTGACGCCGAGCAGCAGGACATAGACGCCCATGATCAGCGACTTGCGCGACAGGATCCTGCCGACGCCGCGGCCATAGGCTTCCGAGCTGCGACCGAAGAAGCGGTTGAAGCCGCGGAAGAACCAGCCGAACACCTTGTCCATGGCACGGGTCAGCCAATCCTTCGGCGCATGGTGATTGCGCAGGAGGAGGGCGGCGAGCGCCGGGGAAAGCGTCAGCGAGTTGATGGCGGAGATCACCGTCGAGATGGCGATCGTCAGTGCGAACTGGCGGTAGAACTGCCCGGTCAGGCCGGTGATGAACGCAAGCGGCACGAACACGGCGACGAGCACCAGCGCAATGGCGATGATCGGTCCGGAAACCTCCTGCATCGCACGGTAGGTCGCCTGTACCGGCGACAGACCCTGCTCTATGTTACGTTCGACGTTTTCGACCACGACGATGGCGTCGTCGACGACGATGCCGATCGCCAGCACCAGGCCGAACAGGCTGAGCGCGTTGATCGAGAAGCCGAAGACGTACATCACCGCGAAGGTGCCGACGATCGAGACGGGCACCGCCACGAGCGGGATGATCGAGGCGCGCCAGGTCTGCAGGAAGACGATGACGACGATGACGACCAGCGCGATCGCTTCAAGCAGGGTGTGGATGACCGACTCGATCGAGGCACGCACGAACTGGGTGGTGTCGTAGACGATCTCGTAGTCGACGCCGTCGGGCATGGTCAGCTTCAGCTCGGCCATGGCCTTGTGAACGTTTTCCGAGATCTGGATCGCGTTTGAGCCCGGCGCCTGGAAGACGCCCATGCCGACGGCGGCCTTGTTGTCGAGCAGCGAGCGCAGCGAATAGTCGGCAGCGCCCATTTCGACGCGTGCGACGTCGCCAAGCCGCGTGACCTCGCCGCCGGCGCCCGACTTGACGACGATGTCGGCAAAGTCCTCAGGCGTCTGCAGGCGGCCTTGCGCGTTGACGGAAAGCTGCAGGTCGAGGCCGGGAACCGACGGCGAGGCGCCGATGACGCCGGCGGCGGCCTGAACGTTCTGCGCGCGGATGGCGTTGGCCACGTCGCTTGCCGCAAGACCGCGTTCGGCAGCCTTCTGCGGGTCGATCCAGATGCGCATCGAATAGTCGCCGCCGCCGAAGATCTGTACCTGGCCGACGCCGTCGATGCGGGCGAGCCGATCCTTGACGTTGAGCACGCCGTAATTGCGCAGATAGTTGATGTCGTACTGGCCGTTGGGCGACAACAGGTGCACGACGAGCGTCAGGTCCGGCGAGCTCTTGACGGTCGTGACGCCGAGACGGCGCACTTCCTCGGGCAGGCGCGGCTCGGCCTGCGCGACGCGGTTCTGTATCAGCTGCTGGGCCTGGTCCGGGTCGGTGCCGAGTTCGAAGGTGACGGTCAGCGTCATCAGACCGTCCGCCGTCGCCTGGCTCTGCATGTAGAGCATGCCCTCGACGCCGTTGATCTGTTCTTCGAGCGGCGTTGCCACCGTCTCGGCGATAACAGCCGGGTTGGCGCCGGGATACTGCGCCCGCACGACGATCTGCGGCGGCACGACTTCGGGATATTCGGAGATCGGCAGGCCGGTCATGCCGAGCAGGCCGCCCACGAAGATCAGGACCGAAAGAACGCCCGCGAAGACCGGGCGGTCGACGAAGAAGCGTGAGAAGTTCATTGACGTATCCCCCTTGGGACGAGTTCAGGCAAATCTCCGGCTGTCGCGGCAAGAACACTCGCCACGCGCCGGGATCTGCTAAGTGATGTCTGGGCGGCCAATCCCGCCTCGGCGACAGCCGAAGCGGGTGCCGTCATGTCCTACTTGGTTGCGATCGACGCCGTCGTTTCTTCGACCTGCTGCGGTGCCACGAGCACACCCGGGCGTACCCGCTGCAGGCCGTTGACGACGATGTTCTCGCCGGTCTTCAGGCCGCTTTCGACGATGCGCAGCCCGTCGGAATTCGGGCCAAGCTTCACCTGGCGGTACTCGACCTTGTTGTCGGAGCCGACGACGAACACGAATTTCTTGTCCTGGTCGGAGCCGATGGCGCGATCGCTGATCACGAGCTTTTCTTCGGGCTCCGGTTCGCCGATGCGGATGCGCACGAACTGGCCGGGGATCAGCCGCCCGTCGGCATTTTCAAGCGCGGCGCGGACGCGGATCGTGCCGGTCGCCGCATCCACCTCGTTGTTGATGAGCTGGATATGGCCGGAGATCGGCGTGCCTTCGTCGGCAGCGGTGCCGATCTGCACCGGGATGCGCTCGATGGCGTTGCCGCCGGCCGAGGCCTGGAGCCGGGCGAGTGCAGTGGTGACCACTTCTTCGCTGGCGCTGAAGCTTGCGTAGATCGGGTCGACCGAGACCAGCGTCGTCAGCACCGGCGAAGCGGAGCCGGCGGCGACGAGGTTGCCGGCGGTCACTTCCAGCCGGCCGACGCGGCCGGAGATCGGTGCCTTGACTTCGGTGTATTCCAGGTCGAGTTCGGCCGTGCGCAACGCGGCCTTGGCGGAGCGCACGCTCGCCTGCGCCTCGTCGAAGGCGCTGAGGCGCTGGTCGACGCCGCTCTGTGGGATGGCGCTCGTGGTCACGAGCTTGCGTCCGCGGTCGAGTTCCGTCCTGGCGAGCGCCACCCGCGCCTCGGCTGCTGCGACCTCGGCTGCAGCCCGGTCGACGGCTGCCGCATAGGGCTCGGGATCGATGGTGAGCAAAAGGTCGCCCTTTTTCACCAGTGCACCCTCGCGGAAGTGGGCTTGGAGAATGGCGCCGCCGACACGGGGGCGAATCTCGACGCGTTCGATCGCTTCCAGCCGCCCGGAAAAATCTTCCCAGGTGGTGATGCGGCGCGACTGCGCCTTGGCCACCGAAACCGGCACGGCCGGTGGAAGCGCGGCTGCCGTTTCGGTTGCGGCATCCGCCTCGAAGTGCTGCGGCAGGCCAAGAAGAACCGCGGCACCGCCGGCGGCGGACAATAGGATGCTCAGGCCGGCGCCCCAGAGGGCCCGGCGGGTCACTGTCGATTTCATTTTTCTCTCCTTGCCGGTTGGGAGCCGGCGTTTTTGCTGCTGTCGTCAGCGAAAGGGAAAGGCCGGCGGCCCTGTCGTCCTTGGCTAACGCATCGTCATTTCAGCCGGCTTCGCCCCCGCCTGCTGGAAGAAGCGGGAAAAGATGCCGGTAATCGTTTCTTCCTGGGATGCCCAGGTTTCAGCGTTCACGGTATTTTCCGGTATCCACCCGGCGCGGCCGGGAAGAATATGGGACTGAACGCTCACGCCCGCCTGGCGAAGACGGTCTGCATAGGCAGCAGTCTCGTCGCGCATCGGGCATTCCTCGCTGGTCAGGATGAGCGAGGGAACAAGGCCGGCGAGCCGCGTACAGTGCGCCGGAGCGGCATAGGGATGCGTGAATCCACCGCATTCGCCCAGATACCGTTGCCAGCCTTCGGCGATCGATTGCACCGAACCCTCGGGACAGTATTTGCGAAACGATGCGGTCGCCAGGCACGGATCCAGCATCGGCGACAGGAGGATCTGCCCCTTGAGGTCGGTGAGGAACTGGTCGCGAGCCATCAGCGCCACGCCGGCTGCCACGTTGCCGCCCGCCTCCTCGCCGGCGATGAACAGCAACGATTTTTTATGCGCGAACTGCGGGCAACGCGCACGCATCGAAGAAAGCATGGAATAGGTGACGTCGAGTGCGGCCGGGAACGGATTGAGGCAGGCCGACGCATATTCCGGCGAGATGACGATGGCACCGGCCGCCGCAAGCGCCTTGGCGACGCGTTCGCCGGCTGCGATCGAGCTGCCGACGAAGGAGCCGCCATGCAGGTGCAGCACCACGGGCGGCGGGTTGAGCAGCGTTTCGCCACTATAGACACGTGCCGGGCACGAACCTTTGCCCGTCTGCATCGTCTCTACCGTAAAGCGTTCACCCATCTCTCTTGCCTTTGCCACGGGGTCATCCCACATGAGGCGACAACCCGCCATGATGGGAGAATAACATTGTCTTCTGTCTGGAATAGTCCGTCTAATCCGACTACACTATTCAGTATCTCGAACAATAATGGCTATTGAAAATGGACCAGCTCACGGCCATGCGCGCGTTTCTCCGCGTTGTCGAAACCGGCAATTTCACACGTGCTTCCGCTTCGCTCAATATGCCCAAGGCGACCGTCACCAATCTCATCCAGGGATTGGAAGCGCATCTGCGCACCAAGCTGCTCAATCGCACGACGCGGCGGGTTCTGGTGACCCCGGATGGCGCGCTCTATTACGAGCGGGCCGCGCGCCTCGTGACCGACCTCGATGAGCTCGACGGCAGCCTGTCGAGCGCCCAGACGCTGCCGAAGGGGCGGCTGCGCGTGGAGATGGCAAGCGCCATGGCCAATCTCATCGTTATCCCGGCTCTGTCCGAATTCCACAAGCGCTACCCTGACATCCAGATCGATCTCGGCGTCTCGGACCGCACCGTCGACTATGTTGCCGAGAATGTCGACTGCGCCATTCGTGTCGGCACCCTGACCGACCAGTCGCTGATTGCCCGGCGCATCACCGACATGAGCTTCGTCGCCTGCGCGGCACCCGACTATCTCGACCGTTGCTCGACGCCGCAACATCCCTCCGATCTTTCGAAGAATTGTTATGTCGTCGGCTATTTCCGCCCGCAGACCGGCCAGCAGATGCCGTTCTATTTCAAGCGCGGCGCGGAAGAGATCGAGGTTCATGGTCGTTATGCGGTGGCCGCCAACGAATCGACCACCTATCTCGCCGCCGCCCGTGCCGGCCTCGGTGTCATCCAGGCGCCCCGCTTCATGGTGCGGGAGGATCTTGAGACCGGCGCGATGCGGAGGGTGCTGCAGGACTGGCAAATCGAATCGATGCCGATCTATCTCGTCTATCCGCCGAACCGACACCTGAGCAGCCGTCTGCGCGTCTTTGCCGACTGGGTGGTGAAAGTGATCGCCCAGTCGCAACTCGACGGCGAATAGGCCTATTTGCCCCGCTCGGCGTCGTAGCGCGCGCGCGCCGCGTCGAGAGTGCCGAAATGCGTCTCGGCCCAACGGTCGAGCACCAGCAGGGTTTCGCTGAGCGAACGGCCGACAGCGCTGAGGCTGTATTCCACATGCGGCGGCACGGTCTTCTTGTCCTCGCGAATGACAAGGCCGTTCCGCTCCAGTTCCTTCAGCGTCTGCGTCAGCATCTTCTGCGAGACGTCGCCAAGCCGGCGCATCAGCGCGGCGTTGCGCATCGGCCCTTCTTCGAGCGCCGAGATGATCAGCATCGCCCATTTGCTGGCGATCAGCTCCAGCGCATGCCGCGAGGAGCAGGTCGGGTCGAAGACATCCGGAATGGAGGTGATGGGTGCTTCGAGCGGGTCTGTCGAGATTTTCATAGTTACCAAAAGGTGCGTAATTGCTATCCAGTGCCTACCCTACCAGATTGTTCTCCAGATGGAAATTTCGATGGAGACGGTAATGGCATGGATCATCCTGATAGCGGCGAGCCTGATTGAAATCATCATGGGCCTGGCGCTCAAATATGCCGAAGGCTGGACGAAACTGGTGCCGAGCGCGATCGGCATCGCAGCGGCGCTCGGCAGCGTCTACCTCCTGACGATCGCCATGCGCGACCTGCCGGCCGGCACTGCCTACGCCGCCTGGACCGGCATCGGCTCAGTCGGCATCACGGTGCTCGGCATCGTGCTTTTCGGGGATCCCGTCTCCTGGATGCGGATCACCTGCATCGCGATGATCATCGTCGCCGTCGCCGGCCTGCGCTTCCTCGAAGCCTGATACGGCCAGCCGCCGCAACTGCAGACAAAAAAAAGCGCCGCGATTTGATCGCGGCGCTTTTTGATTTGGGCTGACGCCGTTGCTGCGGCAAGCTTAGCTCTGGCGGTTCTTGGCGTTGTTGCCCTTGGGCTTCGGCTTGAAGCCGCCGTCCTTGCCGGCGTTCGGCTTGGCCTTCTTTTTAGTCCAGGCGTCGCGGTTTTCCGGCGGCTTGTCGTCGGTGTGGGCCGGGGCGGCGGCGTAAGCCGGCTTCTTGTCGAACTTGCGCTTCGGCTTGAAGTCGCCGTCACTGCGTGCCGCATCGTCCGAATAGGGGCGCTTCTTGGCAAAGGCCGGTTTGTCCTTGGAGAAACCTGGCTTGTCCTTGGAGAAGTTCGGCTTGTCCTTGGAAAAACTCGGCTTCTCCTGGCGCTGCTGCGACAGATCGGGAGCGCCCGGCAGCGTCTTCACCCGGATGCCCTTCTCCAGCATGCCCTCCTTGCCGATCGACGACAGGAAGCGCTCGGCTCCATCGGAGGTCATTTCGACGAAGGTCTCTTCCTGCTGCATGCGGATCGCGCCGATGTCGCGCTTGGTCAGCTTGCCGTGGCGGCAGAGCATCGGGATCAGCCAGCGCGGCTCGGCATTCTGCTTGCGGCCGACCGAGAGCGAGAACCAGCTGCCATCGCTGAAATCGGCGCGCGGCGCGTCATAGTCTTCGCGCGGTGCAGACTTCTCATCGCGGCGCGGCTTTGCGCGGCTGTCGCCGACGGCAACCTCGATCAGGTCTTCCGGGGCCGAGCGGCCAGAGCGGAACTGGCGCACGAAGGCGGCAGCCATCTGCTCGGCACCATGAAGCTCGATGAGCGCGCGCACGATCGCCTCTTCGTCTTCGCGGATCGGTTCGGCAAAGCTAGTGTCGGCAAGCAGGCGCTCGTCGTCGCGGCGGCTGACCTCGTCGGCCGACGGCGGGCGGGCCCAGTTGGCGGTGATCCGGGCGTTTTCGAGCAGGCGCTCCGCCTTGCGGCGCTGGCTCACCGGCACGATCAGGGCGCTGACGCCCTTCTGGCCGGCGCGTCCGGTGCGGCCGCTGCGGTGCAGCAGTGTATCCGGGTTGGTCGGCAGGTCGGCGTGGATGACCAGTTCGAGGCCCGGCAAGTCGATGCCGCGGGCGGCAACGTCGGTGGCGATGCAGACGCGGGCGCGTCCGTCGCGCATGGCCTGCAGCGCGTGGGTGCGTTCGTTCTGGCTGAGTTCGCCCGACAGAGCCACCACCGAGAAGCCGCGGTTGTTGAAGCGGGCAGTCAGATGGTTGACGGCTGCACGGGTCGAGCAGAAGACGATCGCATTCTTCGCTTCGTAGAAGCGCAGGACGTTGATGATCGCGTTTTCGCGATCGTTCGACGCAACGGTCAGGGCGCGGTATTCGATGTCGACGTGCTGCTTCTGCTCGGACGCGGTGCTGATGCGCACGGCGTCGCGCTGGTAGTTCTTGGCAAGCGTCGCGATCGAGCGCGGTACGGTCGCCGAAAACATCAGCGTGCGGCGGTCGTCGGGAGACTCCTCGAGGATGAATTCGAGGTCCTCGCGGAAACCGAGATCGAGCATCTCGTCGGCCTCGTCGAGCACGACGGCACGCAACGAAGAAATATCGAGCGAGTTGCGGCGGATATGGTCGCATAGGCGTCCGGGCGTGCCGACGACGATGTGGGCGCCGCGCTCCAGCGCGCGCTTCTCGGTGCGCATGTCCATGCCGCCGACGCAGGACGCGATCGTCGCGCCAGTCTGCTCATAGAGCCATTCGAGCTCGCGCTTGACCTGCAGCGCCAGTTCGCGCGTTGGTGCGATCACAAGCGCCAGCGGCGCGCCGGGCGCGCTGAAGCGGCGCTGGTCGCCAAGCAGGGTCGGTGCCAGCGCCAGGCCGAAGGCGACGGTCTTGCCGGAGCCGGTCTGGGCCGATACCAGCGCATCCTTGCCCGCCAGATCAGGATCGCGCATCGCCTGTTGAACCGGCGTCAACTCGTTGTAACCGCGTTTTGCCAACGCCTCGGCGATCGCAGGCGCGATCCCTTCGAATTCTGTCATCTCTCGTCTTTCGGATTTCGGTTTTCGCGCCGGTAAACGAACAAGACCTTGGATCAGGTCGTCATCAGGCGCCGATTGCCGCGGCCAGCATCTTATCGCCGGCCTGTTCATGGCGCGCTACATACGCGTTCGGGCCCGAAATGTACAGTGCGCCGCTCAAGCGCCGGGTTCATCGCTGGTTTGGCCGAATTCGTTCGGCCCCTCGGTGCCCGGCCAGAGACAGAGCGCGATGAAGACGATGGGGCTCAGGACAGGGATGAACAGGCAGATCGCCAGCGGTCCGGGATAGCCGATATCGTGCAGCCGCTTGATCGCCAGCATGGCGATCGAGAGCGTGGAAACGATGCCGGACACGATCAGCGCCAGCGTCCAGAGCGCCAGCGCGGTCCTGTGGTTCTCGTTGGCGAGCATCTGCGCGACGACGAAACCGCCTATCAGCAGCCAGAAAAGCCAGGACAGGAAAAAGGGCAGGCGGGTGATGCGGCCGGAGGGGCTGAAGAACAGCCAGATCATGCTCGGCCGTCGCCCCTCCGGTGTCATCGGATCAGTCTCGAAGCAGTTCGTTGATGCCGGTCTTGGAGCGGGTCTTCTCGTCGACGCGCTTGACGATGACGGCGCAGTAGAGGTTCGGTGCCGGCTGGCCGTTGCCCATGGTCGAGCCCGACGGCATCGAGCCGGCGACGACGACGGAGTAGGGCGGGACTTCACCATAGGTCACTTCGCCGGTGGCGCGGTCGACGATCTTGGTCGACTTGCCGATGAACACGCCCATGCCGAGAACCGAGCCCTCGCGCACGATGCAGCCTTCAACGACCTCGGAGCGGGCGCCGATGAAGCAATTGTCCTCAATGATCGTCGGGCCGGCCTGCATCGGCTCCAGCACGCCGCCGATGCCGACGCCGCCGGAGAGATGCACGTTCTTGCCGATCTGGGCGCAGGAGCCGACCGTGGCCCAGGTGTCGACCATCGTGCCTTCGCCGACATAGGCGCCGAGGTTGACGAAGGACGGCATCAGGATGGCGTTCGGCGCGATATAGGCCGAGCGGCGCACGACGCAGTTCGGCACGGCGCGGAAGCCGGCCTTCTCGAACTCGTTGACGCTCCAGCCGTCGAACTTGGAGGCGACCTTGTCCCACCAGACGGATTCCCCCGGGCCGCCCCGGACGATTTCCATCGGGTTGAGGCGGAAGGAGAGCAGAACGGCCTTCTTCAGCCATTGATTGACGGTCCAGTTGCCGTCGGCGCCACGCTCTGCCACCCGCACCTTGCCGCTGTCGAGCAGGTTCAGTGCCGTTTCCACGGCGTCGCGCACCGCGCCGCGCGTTCCGGTGTTTACGGAATCGCGGTCATCAAAGGCGGCGTCGATCGTCTGCGACAGGGAGGCGAGGTTGTGG
The DNA here is from genome assembly GCF_001976035.1 of Ensifer sp. 1H6. Taxonomy (NCBI): domain Bacteria; kingdom Pseudomonadati; phylum Pseudomonadota; class Alphaproteobacteria; order Hyphomicrobiales; family Rhizobiaceae; genus Ensifer; species Ensifer sp. 1H6. The sequence goes on from NZ_MOAI01000006.1 coordinate 201,986, forward strand.
TTCGTCATCGGAATTCCTTAAAGTTCGGCGGTTATCCTGCGAAAGCTCTACTGCATAATTCCGAAAATCGGAATCGATTTAAGGACAAAATTAGGCAGCGACGCGATGTGCGCCCGTGGGTGTTCTGTATCGGCTGGAATGCGCGGCGCCCGAGGCCCGTTCCGGAAAAGTTGGACCGCTTTTCGGCTCGACGCTGCCGGCAGGGCTTGGCAAGCGCGGTCGACTGCGGCATCAGGGGCATTCATGACCGATGAAACAGGATAGGACGCGTCCGCCCGAGATGCCGATTGTCCGGAACGCGACGGGAAAGACGATAGCATGGCACGCATGAAGAAGCGCAATCTGCGCCGTAAGGATGGGGTTTGGGATCCGCTGGCCGATAGCTCGCAGAGCCGGCAACGGGCGCAGACGGTGCCGGTGACGCCGCAGTCGGCCTCTCCTTCCTATCGCCTTGCCTATATCGACGACGATTTTCTCTGCCGCGAGGAACTGCGCCCGGTGCGGCTGCAGCTCGAACTCTTGAAGACCGAAATGATGCTGGAGGAGTACGGCATCAACTCGACCGTGGTGATGTTCGGTGGCGCGCGCATTCCCGAGCCGGGCGGCGACGCCTGGGCCGCCAGGAACGATATCCAGCGCAAGAACCTGGAAGCAGCCTCGGTCTATTACGACGAAGCGCGCAAGTTCGCGCAGATCGTCTCGGAACATTCCGCCAAGCTGCACTACAAGGAATATGTCGTCGTCACCGGCGGCGGGCCGGGTGTGATGGAGGCGGGCAACCGTGGCGCTGACGATGTCGGCGCGCCGTCGATCGGCCTCAACATCGTGTTGCCGCACGAGCAGGCGCCGAACCGCTTCGTGACGCCGGAGCTGTCGTTCAACTTCCACTATTTCGCCATCCGCAAGATGCATTTCCTGCTGCGCGCCAAGGCCGTCACGGTGTTTCCAGGCGGCTTCGGCACGTTGGACGAGCTGTTCGAAACGATGACGCTGATGCAGACCGGTCGCCTGGCGCTGGTCCCGCTCATTCTCTTCGGGGAAAAGTTCTGGCGCTCGATCATCAATTTCGAGGCGCTTGCCGAGTTCGGCACGATCGCGCCGAACGATATCGATCTGGTGCAGTTCGTCGAAACCGCCGATGAGGCCTGGGATATCATCTCCCGCTTCTACGAGACCGTCGATCCGCGGTCGGTGCCGATGGCGAACGGCAGGCGATAGCGCCTCTCCGGTAAACTTGCGAAGCGGTTTCGCTCAGGGGAGGCCATCTTCATTTCCTCCGGTTCTCGTGTATTTTGTGCCCATGCAGAACGACAATCGATCATCAGTCAGAAAAACAATCTCCCTCGCCCTGGGTGCCGCGATGACGCTTGCCGGAGCGATCGGGTTCCTGATCGAGAGCCTTCTTCGTCATTCGGTTTGATGCCGCCCTAAGCCCTGCATCCAAAACCGGAACCAGCGCCAGCAATCAATGCCGGCGAGCCAGTCGTTGAGCCAGCAGCCGCGCCTAGTGCTTCGGTAACGGCAATGCGTCAAAACAAGGATTGTGCATTTCCGCCGCCCTGTTTGACACGGAGCTTTCGACACCGCCGCGTGCCAATCCAGGCGCGCGGCGGTGTCGTCGGATACTCCTTTCACCGGGCGGCGGGAAAGGGCACCGATGGATCAAATTTTCTTGGTGAAGTCGGCGGCGTCGATGACACCGTCGCCGTTCTTGTCACGACGCTTGAACATTTTTTCTGAAGCACTTGCGACCTCGGCAGCGCTCAAAGAGCCGTTGCCGTCGGCGTCGACGCGCTTGAAGGCCTTTGGCCGCATGCCGGGCACCATGGCCGGCCGCGCGTCCTTCAGTTGGGCAAGGGCTGCGTCGCGCTCCTTGCCGTCCTTGCTCTTGGCTTCCTGCCAGGCCTTGCGGGCGTCGCGGAACGCCTGGCGCTTCGCCTGCATCTCGTCGGCACTGATCTGGCCGTCGCCATTGGTGTCGAATGCCTTGAAGTTCGCGGTCATGTGCGCCTGTAACTCGTCGAGTGACACCTTGGAATCGCTGTTGGTGTCCAGTCGCTTGATCATCCGTTCGGCCCGCTGTTCGGGCGTCATCTTGTCTCTGGCGGCAAATGATGGCGCAGCCAATCCGGTAACGGCGACGGCAAGGGCGGTTACGCCAAGGATCAGGGTTCTGTTCCGCATCATGCTTCCTTTCGATCGGGTTATGCCCGAACGAATGATAGGCAGCGGGACGGCGAGCACCAGTTAAACTTTGGTAATTTAAGTCTTTGGCGGGAAAGGGGTTTTTCCCGGGCCAAAATGTGTCGGGGTCAGAGGTCGGCGACCACGCGCCTGAGGAAGCTGGCGAGATCCTCGGTGACGTAATCGATCTGCTCGTCCTCGTCTCCGGACTGCTCCCAGGATTCGGCGAACTCGTATTCGAAGTTGCGCGGCACCAGTAGAACCGTCTTCATCCCGAGCGTTTTCGGAACCAGAAGGTTGCGCGGCAGGTCCTCGAACATGACCGCATTGCGGGTATCGACCCGGTGCAGGCTCATGAACTTGTCATAGGTTTCGCCGGCCGGCTTCGGCACGAAATCGGCAGCGACGATATCGAAGATGTCGTTGAAGTGATCGAGGATGCCGAGTGCGCGAGCGGTCATTTCCGCATGTGCAACGCTGCCGTTGGTGAAGATGAACTTGCGCCCCGGTAGCGCCTTGATCGCTTCGCCCAGCGTCGGATCCGGCGGCACGATGCTGTAGTCGATCGCATGCGCCTTTTCGAGGAAGTCGCTCGGGTCGATGCCGTGATGGATCATCAGGCCTTTGAGCGTCGTGCCGTGATCGCGGTAGTAGTCTTTCTGCAGCTTCTTCGCGTCCGCCGGCTCGAGCGACAGCAGCGCCGAAACGTAAGCCGTCATGTTACGGTCGATCTGCGAGAACAGATTGACGTGGTGCGGGTAGAGCGTGTTGTCCAGATCGAAGACCCAGTCGGTGACATGGGCGAATTCGTCGTGGGTCGGCAGGCGATCGAGCTTTTTCATGACCGCCTTATGACACGGGTATGGGCGGCCACAAACGAGAAAATTCACCCCGCCGCACGGGCTACCCTACCGGCGCAGACGTTTCCACTTTGAATTGCCAAAACAACATGGCATCGTTCGGCCGGCGCGGCTTTGACGTAGGGGTTCCGGATGCCGATGTCGGACGAACTGTTTTACCTGCTGTTTCTGTTCGGATTCTACGCGACGACAGTCGTTACCTATTTCGCCCTGGGTTATGGCCTGACCTGGGTCAACGACCGCAATCCCGAGCGAAAGATTCAGAAGGGACGCGGTTCCGACAAGCGCCGCAGGGCGGAAGTCCGCCAGAGCCTGGTGTCGATGTTCAGCGCCTGCCTGCCGCTGACGATCGGCCTCTATGTCCAGCAAAAGGGCTGGGCGCCCGGGCCCTGGACCTTCAATTGGTGGGCGGCGGTGCCGCTCTTTGTCCTGTGCATGTTCCTCTACGATACCTGGTTCTATTTCATGCACCGGCTGCTGCACACCAAGTGGCTGTTTCCACTGCACGCCCTTCATCACAGAAGCGTCGCACCAACGATCTGGAGCACCTATTCTGAGGATTTCTTCGACAACTTCCTCTTGCAGAGTTTTTCAGCCGTCGTCGTTTTCGCCGTCCCGTTTCCGCCGGCGATCCTGATCGGGCACCGGTTGTTCGAACATTTCAACGGCATGTTCGGGCACTGCGGGTTCGAGTATTTCGCCTCATCGACGGCGCGATATCCGTCCCCTCTCTTGTGCACGACGTTCCACGACCAGCATCATTCCGGCTTCAAGTACAACTACGGCAACTACTTTTCGTTCTGGGATCGCGTGCTCGGCACGATCTCGCCGAACTACGATCAGCGCGTGAAGGCCTTCGAAGACGAAGGTCAGCCGCTCACGTTCAGTCGGGCGGTCGACCTGGCGGAAGTTCAGGAAAAGCCGGACTGATATCAGCGCAGGTTGGTATATATCGGCGAGACTGTACGGAGTTCTTGGCAATATCAGGACCCGCGTGCTAGCTCGCAGCCATGGAAACCTGGGTAATCATCACCGTCGCTGCGGCCTTCCTTCAGAATGTCCGCTCCGCCATGCAGAAACACCTGAAGGGCGTCATGGGCACGACCGGCGCGACCTTCGTGCGTTTCGGTTTCGGCCTGCCTTTTGCGTTGCTCTATCTCATCGTGCTCTGGCGCGTGGCGGGCCATCCGCTGCCGGTGCCGAACGGCACATTCTTCCTGTGGGCGGTCATCGGCGGGCTGGCGCAGATCGCGGCGACCTTCCTGCTGGTGCACCTCTTCTCCTTCCGCAACTTTGCGGTTGGCACCGCCTATTCGCGCACCGAGCCGGCCCAGGCAGCGCTCTTCGGCCTCATCTTCCTGGGCGAGCGGGCGAGCGAGGGCACGCTGGTGGCGATCGCCATCTCCGTCGTCGGCGTCATGCTGATTTCGGTTGCGCGTACGACGCTGAGCCCGCGCTCGCTGGTCACTTCGGTTTTCAGCCGCACGGCCGGGATAGGCCTTCTCTCGGGCACGTTCTTCGGGCTTTCGGCCGTGGCCTATCGTTCGGCCTCGCTGGTGCTCGCGCCCAGCCTGCCGGCACCGGATTACATGATGCAGGCGAGCTTCACGCTCGGCTTCGTCATCCTGCTGCAGACGGTGGTGATGCTGATCTGGATCGTGCTGCGCGAGCCGGCCGAGCTGAAGCGCATTGCCGCTGCGTGGAAGCCTGCCTTCGTCGTCGGCTTCGTCGGCGCCTCCGCTTCCTTCGGCTGGTTCATGGCAATGACGCTGCAGCAGGCGGCGATCGTGAAAGTAGTGGCGCAGGTCGAGATGCTCTTCACATTCGCCTCGTCCTTCTTCATCTTCCGCGAGTGGATCAATCGTCTCGAACTCCTCGGCTGCCTCCTGATCGTGCTCGGCGTGGTGACGCTCGTGCTTATCTGAACTGTCGCCAAACCATCGCCGGAAAAATAGACGCCCGAAAACCGGCGCCCGTCCCTTCGCACACATGGTAGAAGGGCCGCATGTTGTTCGATCTTCCTTCCGACGAAACGCTTTACGATGCCCTGATTGCGCGCAGCACCGAATACGAGGGCGCTGCCTATGTCTGCGTCAAGACGACGGGCATTTTCTGCCGCCTCTCCTGTCCCGCTCGCAAGCCGAAGCGCGAGAACACCATCTTCGTCGGCTCGATCGGCACCTGCCTCGAAGCCGGCTTTCGCCCGTGCCAGCGCTGCAAGCCGCTTGCAACCGTCGGTGCCAAGGATCCGCTGGTCGATGACCTGCTGCAGGCACTGGAGGCAGCACCCGAACGGCGCTGGACCGAGGACGACCTGGTTCGCCGCGGCCATGATCCGTCGACCGTTCGCCGCGCCTTCAAGCGCAATCTCGGCATCACCTTTCTCGATCTTGCCCGACATCGGCGACTGGGCCTTGCCGCCCGCCAACTCGCCGAGGGCGGCCGGGTCATTGATGCGCAGATCGACGCCGGATACGAATCGCCGAGCGGCTTTCGCGCCGCCTTTGCCAAATTGCTCGGCGAAGCGCCGGCTATGTCGCAGGGCCGTGTGCTGCTGTTTGCCGACCGCATCGACACGCCGCTTGGCCCGATGGTGGCGGTCGCCGACAAGACCCATCTGCACATTCTCGAGTTTCACGATCGCAAGGCGTTGCCGACCGAGCTCGAAAACCTGAAGCGCAAGACCCGCTCGGCGATCGTCCCAGGCCGCACGGCGCCGATCGACCAGATGGAGGCGGAGCTGAAAGCCTATTTCTCGGGCGATATCGCAGAGTTTCGCACGCCCCTGGCGCCTGGCGGCACTGCCTTCGAGCGTGAGGTCTGGGCAAGGCTCGTGAAAATTCCGCTCGGAGAGACACGTTCCTATGGTGACATCGCGCGCGAGGTCGATACGATCCAGGCCGTGCGTGCCGTGGCGAAGGCCAACGGGTCCAACCAGATCGCCATCGTCATTCCCTGCCACCGCTGCATCGGCTCCGATGGTTCGCTGACGGGATATGGCGGCGGGTTGTGGCGCAAGCAATGGCTGCTGCGGCACGAAGGCAAAATGAAACCTGTGGGATTGTTTGCGGAGGAAATGCAATGAACCAGACTGAAAAGGCCACCGAATTCGCCGCTCTGCATCGCAAGGGCGATCCGGTGGTGCTCTACAATATCTGGGATGCGGGCAGCGCCAAGGCCGTGGCCGAGGCTGGAGCCAAGGCGCTTGCGACCGGCAGCTGGTCGATTGCCGCCGCGCATGGGTTTGGCGATGGCGAGAAGGTTCCGCTGGCGCTGCTTACCGATATCGCCCGGCTGATCGTCGCCTCGACCGAACTGCCGGTCACGGTCGATTTCGAGGGCGCCTATTCCGACGACCCGGCAACGGGGGCTGCCAATGTCTCGCGTCTGATCGACGTCGGCGCCATCGGCATCAACTTCGAAGATCAGGTTGTCGGCAAATCCGGCGTGCATGCGGTCGAAAAGCAGGCCGCCCGCATCCGCGCGATCCGCGAAATGGCGGACCGCCGCAGTGTGCCGTTCTTCATCAATGCCCGCACCGACCTGTTCCTGCAGGAAAGCGATGCTGGCCGCCATGCCGGTCTTGTCGATGAGGCGATTGCGCGCGGAAAGGCCTTTGCCGAAGCCGGCGCCAGCGGCTTCTTCGTGCCGTGGCTGGTCGATGCCGCGCTGATTGCCAAGGTCTGCGCCGCTTCGAGCCTGCCGGTCAACGTGATGATGCGGCCGGGTGCGCCGGACCTGCAGACGCTCGCCGGCGCCGGCGTCGCACGTGTCAGTTACGGACCTTTCCCCTACCGGGCGATGATGGAAAAGCTGAAGCAGGAGGCCCAGGCCGTTTATCAGGCCTGATCAATCAGCCCAAAACAAAAGCGGGATGCGGCCTGAAAACCGCATCCCGCTTTTTCGTGTTTTCGGTTTGCTGTCGATCAGGGAACGATCAGCGTGCCGGCACCGCGCTCGGTGAAGATTTCGAGCAGCACGGAATGCGCCGTCTTGCCGTTGAGGATGACGACGCCCTGGACGCCGGCCTTGATCGCATCAATGCAGGTTTCGACCTTCGGGATCATGCCGCCGGAAATCGTGCCGTCGGCGATCAGCGCCCGTGCCTGCGCTACGGACAGTTCCTTGATCAGCTTGCCTTCCTTGTCGAGCACGCCGGGAACGTCGGTGAGGAACAGGAGCCGCGTGGCGTTCAGCGCACCGGCAATTGCACCGGCAAAGGTGTCGGCGTTGATGTTGTAGGTGTGCCCGTCGCGGCCAGGTGCCACCGGCGCGATCACCGGGATCATCTCCGAGCGGGCGAGCAGGTCAATCAGGGTACGGTCGACCTCGACGACCTCACCGACGAAACCGAGATCGAGCACGCGTTCGATGTTGGAATCCGGATCCTTGATGGTCTTGCGTGCCTTTTCGGCAAAGACCATGTTGCCGTCCTTGCCGCAAAGGCCGATCGCCCATTCGCCGGTCTGGTTGATGAGGGCGACGATTTCCTTGTTGATCGAGCCGGCCAGAACCATCTCGACGATCTCGACGGTCTTTTCGTCGGTGACGCGCAGGCCGCCTTCGAACTTCGATTCGATGCCCATCTTCGTCAGCATCGCGCCGATTTGCGGGCCACCGCCGTGCACGACGATCGGGTTGACGCCTGACTGCTTCAACAGAGCGATGTCGCTTGCAAAGGCTCGGCCCAATTCGGCGTTGCCCATGGCGTGGCCGCCATATTTGACGACGATCGTCTTGTTCTCGTAGCGCTGCATGTAGGGCAGGGCCTGGGTGAGCAGGCGTGCCTGGATTTCACTTTCATTAGCGGACATGGCGGACCCTCGAAAAATACCGGCTGCTGTTTAACGCAAGTTTCCCGTCGATGGAATGATCGGCGAGCAACATAAAACAGCAATGACGATGCGCGCTGGCGGATAGCGATTTGTGCTCTATGTCCTATCTCAAGAATGCATCGGGTCGGGTTGGCAATGATCGACGAGGAAATTTCCGGACTGCTCGGCCGTGTTGCGCTCAGGGATCGTGCGGCCTTTGCCGAACTTTACCGGCTGACCAGCCCGAAACTTTTCGCCATTTGCCTGCGTATCCTGAGAGACCGAAGTGAAGCGGAAGAAACGCTCCAGGAAATCTACGTCAGAATCTGGCAGCACGCCGACCGTTTTTCGCCCGGCCAGTCAACGCCGATGTCCTGGTTGGCGGCGATTGCGCGCAACCGTGCCATCGATCTGATCCGGGCGCGAAAACCCGTAGCCAACGCGATTGACGAAGCCTACGATTTGGCTGATCCTGCTGCCGATCCGGAAAAATCGGCAGTGGTCAGAGCAGAGGGCAGGCGGATCGATGCGTGCATGGAGGAGCTCGAAACCGATCGGGCGGACGCCGTGCGGCGTGCCTATGTCGAAGGTCTGAGCTACCAGGAACTGGCTGAAATGTACGCTGTGCCGCTGAACACGATGAGGACTTGGTTGAGGCGCAGCCTGTTGAAGTTGAGAGAGTGCATGGAGCGATGACAGCGTCCACCCCAGACAAAGGAGATTTCCGCCGCGACGAGGTGATCGCCGGGGAATATGTGCTGGGTGTGCTATCCGCCGACGACCGCCGCAAAGTCGAGGCCCGCCTTGCATCCGACCGCAATTTCGCCGCCATGGTGACGCGCTGGCAAAACAATCTCTCCTCCTTCGACGAAGCCTATGATCCCGTCGTGCCGCCGGCGCGGATTTTCGCGGCGATCGAGCGCCGGCTCTTCGAAACGGCCCCGCCTGCCGCGGCCCCGGTGCGGGCAGGCATATGGCAATCGCTTGCGCTCTGGCGTGGTCTCGCACTCGCCTCGCTTGCTGCCGTCGCCGTCATGGGCGCGTCCATGGCAGGGCTGTTTGCACCGCCGTCCGGCGGCCGGCCGCTTGTCGCCGAAATGACCGGCAAGGGCATTTCGGTCGATCTCGTCGCCCGTTTCGATCGCGAGACCGGCCATCTCCGGGTGACGCCGGTTGCCGCACAGCAGGCCGAGCAAAAATCGCTGGAGCTGTGGCTCATCAACGGCGACAACCCGGCCGTTTCCCTCGGCGTGCTGCCCCAGACCGGCGAAGGCGAGATCATCATCGCCCCGGCCATGCGCGGGAAATTCTCGCGCGGTTCGGTTCTGGCCGTCAGTATCGAGCCGCTTGGCGGTTCGCCGACCGGATCGGCCACCGGCCCGATCATCGCGCTCGGCAAGGCCCGCGATCTCTAACTCAGCGCACGCGGGCCTTCCCGGTCCTGCAGCGTCGGTCGCTTCTCACGTCGTTTTTCGCCCAACCGACCGGCAATCCGAAAATTCCTGAAACTCTTTTTCCAAGGCTTCCGTTGCTTGTCATGTTCCCGGGGAGGGAACGGCAATTTCAACGAGGCGGCTGGGTGTCGCCTCCCTGACAGGTTCAACAGGAAGGAAGACCAAGATGTTCACCTATGGAATCCGTTCGTTCGCTGCCATCACCATACTGACCGCAAGTGCGGCAATCGCCCATGCCGAGAACCCGATGGTCGGTGGCGCGGCGATGTATGCGGACAAGAATATCGTCGAAAACGCCGTCAACTCGAAGGATCACACCACGCTGGTGGCGGCGGTCAAGGCGGCCGGGCTGGTCGAGACCCTCCAGGGCAAGGGGCCGTTCACCGTCTTCGCGCCGACGAACGAGGCTTTCGAGGCCTTGCCGACCGGCACGGTCGACACGCTCCTGAAGCCGGAAAACAAGGACAAGCTGACCAAGGTTCTGACCTGCCATGTCGTCTCCGCCGACGCGATGTCCTCGGCGATCGCCAAGATGGTCAAAGGCGATGGTGGCGAACACGACGTCAAGACGGTTGGCGGCTGCGATCTCCAGGCCAAGGATGACGGCGGCAAGATCACACTCACGGACGAGACCGGCGGCACGGCCACGGTCACCATCGCCGACGTCAAGCAGTCAAACGGCGTGATCCACGTTATCGACAAGGTGCTGCTGCCGAAGGGCTGAGCTCTCGCTTCCTCCGGATCGCCGCGGCAGACATTCGCAGGCGATCCGCCGCCGGGGTCTCATCCGTGGCGCGCCGGCGCTTCTGCCACCGATCGCTTGCGATCGGTGGCCTTTCAACCCGGCTTCTTCACGGCGCTTTGATCGGTCTTGTTTTGCCGCGTGACAGGCCGGCCGCTATCTTCGACCTCGGCAGCGTCAAGGGGCATGACAAGGAGGGTTCGATCGTGAACCGGCGGAATTTTCTGATTTTTGGCGGGACACTAAGCGTGATCGCGATCGCGGCGGCAAAGGGGTTTCCGCTGGCGGCGCGCCCAGCCTCGGCCGAAACGTTCGAGGTCACGAAGACCGATGCCGAATGGCGGGCGATCCTGACCGACGAACAGTATCGGATACTGCGCCAGGAGGACACCGAGCGTCCGTTTACCAGCGCGCTCAACAATGAAAAGCGCAAGGGCACGTTTCAATGCGCCGGTTGCGCGCTCCCTGTCTATTCCTCCGAAGCCAAATATGACAGCGGCACCGGTTGGCCGAGTTTCTGGCAGTCCCTGCCGGGCGGCGTGGCAACGCGCGAGGACAACGCACTGTTCATGACGCGAACGGAATGCCACTGCCATCGCTGCGGCGGACATCTCGGCCACGTCTTCGACGATGGCCCGCCGCCAACCGGCAAACGCCATTGCATCAATGGTTTCGCGCTGACATTCGTTGCGGCGAGCGCCTAGGAGCACTTCCAGGAGAAGTGCGAAGCGGTTTTCCGGCAGGAAATGCGCGAAAACAAAAAGATGGTAGTTCTGCGACTCCGTTTAAGCCGAACGCACTAGCGCCCGTTCCTGCGGTCGACGATGCGCCCGCAGGAAGATCGCGCTGATGCGGCTCAGAACGTTCCGGCTTGCGGCGAAGGCGTCTGGGCGTCGGAGAGCGCCGCCTGGAGCTTCTGCTCCTGCTCGGGCGACAGCGATGTTTTCAGCACGCGGCCGCGCAGGCCTGAGAATTCGGCCAGGACCTTTTCCGGCTGCACCTTGCGCACCAGGACGAACAGCGCCGACGAGTTGTTCGGGATGGTGTTGCCGAGCGACTTGATGAATTCGTCGTCGATGCCGTAGTCGGTCAGCGAGCCGGAGAGCGCACCGGCGCCGGCGCCGAGCGCGCCGCCGATGGCAAAGCCAGCGAGTGGATTGAGGAACAGCAACCCGACGAGCCCGCCCCAGATGGAGCCGGACAAGAGACCGGAGGTCGCCCCGATCGCGGTCAGGTTGAGGCTCTGCTTGAGGTGGACCTTGCCTTCTGCGTCGCGCACGACGACGACGGCGTCCTCGAGATCGATCAAATATTCCTTCTTGAGGCCGGCGAGCTTGACGAGAACCTTGTCGGCCTCTTCAGGCGTGTCGAATCCCACAACGATCAAATCGGACATGTGTCTCTCCTATCCTTGACGCTATCGCGCAAGGAAACGCGCGACCGCACGGCAGAGATAGAGCGGTTTGCATGTCAGAGTAGTGACGGAGATCAAAGACTTTCGGGCGATCGTCGCTCTCAGCGCGAAAGCGCAAGCTCGATCGTCGCGCGAAGCTCATCGATGCCCTCTCCCTTTTCCGAGGAGGTGGAGAGGATTTCGGGAAATGCGGCGGGGTGCTTCTTGATCTTCTCGAGCGTCTCGGCGATCAGCCGCGGCACGCCGGCGGCCTTGATCTTGTCCGTCTTGGTCAGGATGATCTGGTAAGAGACGGCCGCCTTGTCGAGCAGCGACAGCACGTCCTCGTCGTTCTTCTTGATGCCGTGGCGGGAGTCGATCAGCACGTAGACGCGCTTCAGCGTCGCGCGGCCGCGCAGATAGTCGAACACCAGTTTGGTCCAGGCATCCACCTGTTCCTTCGGCGCCTGGGCATAGCCGTAGCCGGGCATGTCGACCAGCGCCATCGGCGGCAGATCGCCCGCTTCACCGGAATAGCCGTCGGGCACGAAGTAGTTGAGTTCCTGGGTGCGTCCGGGCGTGTTGGATGTGCGCGCCAAGCCCTTCTGGCCGACCAGCGCATTGATCAGCGACGACTTGCCGACATTCGATCTGCCGGCAAAGGCAATTTCGGTCGGTCCTTCCGGCGGCAGGAACTTCATCGCCGGGACGCCGCGAATGAAAATCCACGGCCGGCCGAACAGCGGCTTGTCGTCTTTTGTCTTTGTGTCGGCCATCGATGTTCATTCCTTCGTCAAGATTGGCTTTGGCTTCACGGTTTTGGCCGGCGATGTCAAGCTTTCGGCTCGGCGCAGCTATCGAACCGGCGGGATTTGCTGGCGCAGCCCCTCGACGGTGAGCTTAGAGCGGCCGAACGAAAAAGCCCCGGACCGAGGTCCGGGGCCTTGTGAAGGCTCTGTCTGCCGGCGTCACTCCGCCGGCTTGGGTTTCTTCGAGAACAGGTTCTTCAGATTGTCGAACAGCTCGATCTTCACGCCCTGGCGCTTCATGATGATCGACTGCTGCAGCACCGAAAGCGTGTTGTTCCAGGCCCAATAGATCACCAGACCGGCCGGGAACGAGGCCAGCATGAAGGTGAAGACAACGGGCATCCAGGTGAACAGCATCGCCTGGGTCGGATCGGGCGGCGTCGGGTTCATGCGCATCTGCACGAACATGGTGATGCCCATGATGATCGGCCAGACGCCGAGGTGCAGGAAGGACGGCGCGTCGAACGGCAAGAGGCCGAAGAGGTTGAAGATCGTCGTCGGATCCGGCGCGGACAGGTCGTGGATCCAGCCGAAGAACGGTGCGTGGCGCATCTCGATGGTGATGTAGATCACCTTGTAGAGCGCGAAGAACACCGGGATCTGGATGAGGATCGGCCAGCAGCCCGCGAGCGGATTGATCTTCTCGTCCTTGTAGAGCTGCATCATTGCCTGCTGCAGGCCCATGCGGTCGTCGCCGAACTTCTTCTTCAGCTCTTCCATCTTCGGCTGAACCTTCTTCATGTTCGCCATCGAAGAGTACTGCTTGTTGGCAAGCGGGAAGAACAGCAGCTTGACGACGATTGTCGTCGTCAGGATGGCGATGCCGAAGTTGCCGAACAGACGGAAGAAGAAATCCATCATTTTGAACATCGGCTTGGTGATGAAGTAGAACCATCCCCAATCGATCAGCTTGTCGAAGTTAGGGATAGAATAGGCGGCCTCATAGTTGTCGACGACGGGCACTTCCTTGGCGCCGGCAAATACGAGGTTCTTGAGTTCCGAGGACTGACCGGCGGCAATGGTGATTGCGTCGCTCTTGTAGTCGCTCTGATAGCGGGCGCGGCCATCTGTGAAGTGCGAGAAGCGGGTCTCGTAAGGCGTCGCCTGCGGCGGAACGATCGTTGCGGCCCAATACTTGTCGGTGATGCCGAGCCAGCCGCCCGTCGCCTTGCCGGGTTCGATCGCCTTGTCGTCCTCGATCTTCGAATAGCCGACTTCCTGCAGGCCATGATCGCCGATGACCCCGATGAAGCCTTCATGCAGAACATAGACGCTCGGTGTCGTCGGCTTGTTGAAGCGCGTCACACGACCGTAGGAGGAGAGCGACACCGGTTCTGCGGCACCGTTCTTGATGCTGTCGACCACCTGGAACATGTAGCGTTCGTCGATCGAGATCGTCCGGTTGAAGGTGATGCCCTTCTCGTTGGTGAAGCTCAGCGTCACCGGCGTTGCGGGCGTCAGCTTGTCGCCGCCCGAAAGCGTCCACACGGTCTGCGGGCCGGGCACGCTGCCGCTTGCCGCATCGCCGACATAACCGATTTCGGTGAAGTAACCGTCGGTGTCTCAGCCGGGCTGAACAGGGTGATGATCGGGCTCTGCTTGCTGACGGTCTCGTGATAGGCCTTGAGCTTGAGATCGTCGAAGCGCGCGCCGGTCAGGTTGATGGAGCCGGAAACCGCAGGCGTGTCGATGGCAACGCGCGCCGACTTGGCAAGCGCCTTGTCGCGGTTTTCGCCCGTCCCGGGAACTGTGCCGCCAGGCAGGGCCTGACCGGTCGCCGGCTGTTGAGCCGTGGTGCCCGGCTGCGATTGGGTCTGCTGAGCCTGCTGGGCCTGCAGCGCTTCCGCAGCGATGCGTTCCTTTTCCATCTTCGGATTGACGTAAAGGAACTGCCAGGCGACGAGGATCAGCACGGACAGGCCAATCGCCACGAAATAGTTGCGGTTTTTTTCCATCATTGTTTCCTGGAACCGGCCGGCGGCCGCTTCTGTTTCGGCTTGTTTTCGATGCGCTCGCCAAGCCCCCGGGTCAAGGCGTCGAAGGGGGCATTCAGGAGATCGCGTCGGGCGACAATCACATAGTCGTGTCCGGGTTTCATTGCAAACCCGGCGGAAAGCCGCACCGCCTCTTTCAGGCGTCGGCGCATCCGGTTTCGCTCGACGGCATTGCCGTGTTTCTTGGTAACGGTGAAGCCGACGCGGGCCTCTCCCTCCGGATCGTTGCGGTCGAGCACTTCGAGGAGAAACAGCGGGCCTCTACGGCTTTCTCCTGCCCGAACGGCCAAAAACTGCGGACGGCTTTTCAGCCGCCCGACAGTCGTTTTGTCTTTATCTGACGTCATGTGCCCGGACACTGGTTTCGGGCAACTTCGGCTTAAGCCGAAAGACGCTTGCGGCCACGAGCCCGGCGGGCTGCGAGGACCTTCTGGCCACCCGAGGTGGACATGCGTGCACGGAAGCCGTGACGGCGCTTGCGAACAAGCTTGGACGGTTGGTAAGTACGCTTCATTTATTTTAATACCGCGGTGTGCGGCCCTTCTTGGGTTTGCATGTAGCAAGGAGCGTTTACGTTCCGGACATAGCTCCGCCTGTCGGGCAGGCAGGCTTGGCCGGACGTGGGCGGCTTATAAAGGCAAATTTCCCGGAAAGTCAATCACGCGAGGCCTTCGATGGGCAAAAGTGATCGCATCCCGATATCCGGGCGACCTCGATTTCGCAGGCACAAGCCGCGACGCACTATCTCAGACTGGTAAACAGGGAGCTAACCGGCACTCCCCAGAATGCCGGCCGGCCACCGCGATCTTTATTAACCATGAATGTTTTAGCGTGACTGCGGTGCAATGAGGCCGCGACCCTTCCGATAACCGGGCAAGTCTTGCGGTGTCGTGGAGGCAGGGATGAAAATACGTGGTAAGATCAATCTGATCGTCGGGGTAATGAGCCTCCTGGCGATCGCGGTGACCGGCATGTCGCTGCTGGTGGTTTCTCAATACAACAGCCGGTTCCATCAGTACCAGAACGCTTCTGAGCGTGCCTTCAACGGCGAGCATCTCAATCGACTGGTGACCGGCGTCGTCATGGAAGCGCGCGGAATCTACGCAGCGCCCACCATCGAAAAGGCAAAGCCCTTCGCCGAAGGCATTCTGAAGAACCTCGAAAAAATCGATGCGCTGTTTGCCGAGTGGCGACCCCTGGTGCCGGCCGACAAGCTCGGCTCGTTCGATGCGCTGGTCAAGCGCGCTGAGGAGTTCAAGACGTTCCGCGTCGAAACCGCGCGTCTTGGCCAGGAGGTATCGCCGCAGGCGGCCAACGAGCAGGGCAACACCGACGCCAACCGCGCCAACCGCAAGGCCTTCCAGGGCGAGATCGACGCCGTCGTCGAAGCCAACCTGGCAACGCTCGAGACCGTCAAGGCTGACATCGCTTCGTTCGAACGTTCGGTCATCGTCATCATTCTCGGCATCGCCGGGCTCGGGCTCGCCGTCGGTATCGGCACCGCCTTCTATATCGGCACCAATCATCTGAGCCGTCCGATCCTCGATCTCACCGGCAAGATGAAGCTGCTCGCCGGCGGCGATCTTTCCGCCAACGTACCCTTTGCCGACCGCAAGGACGAAATCGGCGAGATGGCTGCGGCCGTGCAGATCTTCAAGCAGAATGGCCTTGCCGTTCGCGATCTCAACGCCCAGGAAGCGGCGCTGCGCGAAAAGAGCGCCGATCTGCAGATGAGCATCGGCGTCGTCGTCTCGGCTGCGGCCGCCGGCGATTTCACCAAGCGCATCGGCAAGGACTACGAGAACGACGATCTCAATCGTTTTGCGTCGAGCGTCAACGAACTCGTCGGCAGCGTCGATGCCGGCATTGCCGAAACGCGCCGCGTCGTCGCCAGCCTTGCCGCCGGCGACCTGACCCAGAGCATGAACGGCCAGTTCCATGGCGCCTTCGCCGAATTGCAGAAGAACGTCAACGAGACGCTGTCGACGCTGCAGAAGACGCTGCGCGAAGTGCGTGTCACCACGGACTCGATCAACGGCAATTCGTCCGAGCTTCGCTCCGCCGCCGACGATCTGTCGAAGCGCACCGAGCAGCAGGCCGCAGCACTCGAAGAGACGTCTGCGGCACTCGACGAGATCACCGTCGCCGTCAGGAGTTCGACCGAGCGGGCGCAGGAAGCGACCGTAATGGTCAACGAAGCCAAGGAAAGCGCTGCCGAATCGGCCGCAGTCGTGCGCAACGCGGTCGAGGCCATGGGCCGGATCGAGCAGGCATCGAGCGAGATCGGCCAGATCACCAATGTCATCGACGAGATCGCCTTCCAGACCAACCTGCTGGCGCTGAATGCCGGCGTCGAGGCTGCCCGTGCTGGTGATGCCGGTAAAGGCTTTGCCGTTGTCGCTCAGGAAGTTCGCGAGCTTGCTCAGCGTGCGGCCAGTGCTGCCAAGGACATCAAGGCCCTGATCTCGAAGTCGGGCTCGGAAGTCGCAACCGGCGTCCGGCTCGTGCAGGAAACCGGCGCGGCGCTTGGCGAGATCGAGGAGCGCGTGCTCAAGATCAACGATCATATCCACTCGATCGCAACGGCCGCACGCGAACAGTCGACCGGCCTCGGCGAAGTCAGCACCGCCGTCAACCAGATGGACCAGGTCACCCAGCAGAACGCCGCCATGGTGGAAGAGGCGAATGCCGCGACCCACAAGCTGTCGGCGGAAGCCAACAACCTTGCGAGCCTGATCGCCTACTTCAAGCTCGACGGCACTTCGGCGGCACGCACGATCGCACCGGCGCGGGAAACCAGCCGTCCGGTGGATTCGCCCGCCCGCCGGATGATGGGCAACGTCGCCCGCGCCTTCAGCGGCGGATCTTCGGCGGCCGTCGCCAGGGACAACTGGGAAGAGTTCTGATCCGACCAGTTTGACGGATCGCACCAATCGACGCCCGCGGACGACTGACGTCTCCGCGGGCGTTTTCCGTGGATAATCTGCAATCATCGCCCCGTCGTTGCCGCCACGCTCTCGTGTAACGGCAACGTGAGTTGTCTTGTCGGCCCGTTCACGCTGTCGTTTTGCAACGCGACCATTCGTTATTGGTCTCCGGTATGGATTGCCGATACTGCAAGGAAAGACTTTTCCAAGAAACGAAATCACATGAACCGAAGCGCCATCAACAGAGCCGGGGATGCCCGTCCAACGCCGTCGGAGGCACCGGACGAGGGCTCGCCCGAAGACCGCGGCAAGGTCGCGTGGCGTCTGGTGCTGTTGGCCCTTCTTGTCGCCGGCGGGTTTGCCTCCTATGCCTTCGGACTTCAGCGTTATCTGTCTCTGAGCGCACTCGTCCATCACCGTGAGGCGTTGCGCCTCTATGTCGAAGCCTATCCGCTTCAGGCCGCCGGTCTGTTTTTCCTGGTCTACGTAGCAGTGGTGGTCTTCTCGATCCCGGCTGCTTCGGTTCTGACGATCTTTGCCGGCTTTCTCTTCGGCTGCGCCGGTGGCGGCCTTCTCGTCGTTGCAGCCGCGACGCTCGGCTCGTGCCTGTTGTTTCTGGCGGCCCGCAGCATGTTCGGCGATCTCCTGCGGCGGCGTGCCGGGCCATTCCTCGCGCGTTTTGCCGATGGTTTCTGCCGCAATGCGTTTCTCTATCTTCTCGTCCTGCGGCTCACGCCGATCTTCCCGTTCTTCGTCGTCAACATCGCGCCCGCCTTCTTCGAGGTGAGATTGAGAACGTTTGCGATGGCAACTCTGATCGGTATCGTTCCCGCCACCTTCGCCTATGCCTGGCTCGGCGGTGGGCTCGACGAGGTGATCGCCAGTTCGGCTGCCGTTGGCCGCGAGCTGTCGGTGTCGGATTTCGCAACGCCGAAATTGACCTTGGCGCTTGTGGTATTAGCGTTGTTTGCGGCATTGCCACTCGCTTTCAAGCGGGTATGGTCGCGCCGCAAGGCTGTTTGACGGGTACGGGGCAGGCGTGGCGAAAGTCATCAATCCGGATATCTGCGTGATCGGTGGCGGTGCCGCCGGGCTTTCCGTGGCGGCGGGTGCCGCCGCCTTCGGTGTTCCCGTGGTCCTGATCGAACGCGGCACCATGGGTGGGGATTGCCTCAACCACGGATGCGTGCCGTCGAAGACGCTGATTGCCGTCGCCAGGCACGCGCAGGCGATCCGTATGGCGGGTCGCTTCGGTCTGGCCGCTGGCCAACCCGTCGTCGACTATCAACGCCTTCATGCCCGCATCCACGAGGTCATTGCCGGTATCGCTCCGCACGATAGCGTCGAGCGCTTTACCGGCCTCGGCGTCGAGGTGCTGCAATCCTCGGCCCGGTTCGTCGATGAAAATACCGTTGCCGCCGGAGACCATCTCGTCCGCGCCCGCCGTTTCGTCGTCGCCACCGGCTCGTCGCCGGCGATCCCTGATATTCCGGGCCTCGACAAAGTGTCGTTCCTGACCAACGAGACGCTGTTCGATCTGACCCGGCTTCCGGCCCATTTGATCATTGTCGGTGCGGGTCCTGTTGGCATCGAGATGGCGCAGGCCTATCGCCGGCTTGGCGCCGGCGTCACCGTCATCGAGAGCCGGCGCGCGCTTTCGGATGCCGATCCCGAGCTTTCATCGATCGCGATTGCCGCACTTCGGCACGGGGGGCGTGGTCCTGCACGAGGCAACGACGATCCTTGGCGCCGAGCAGGATGGCGGGCGGGTCGTTCTGCGATGCGAGAATGGAGGCGGCGTTTTCCAGGTCGAAGGCAGCGATCTCCTGATTGCCGCCGGTCGTCGGCCGAACCACGCATCGCTCGGCCTTGCCGCCGCCGGCATCGACCACAATGCGAAAGGCATAGAGGTCGGGCCCAACCTTCGCACCAGCAATCGCCGCGTCTATGCGATCGGCGATGTCGCAGGCGGGCTGCAGTTCACCCATGTGGCGAGCTATCATGCACGGCTGGTGCTGCAGCAGATGCTGTTTCGATTGCCGGCGCGGGAAGATCGGACGATTGTGCCGAAGGTCACCTACTCCGATCCGGAAATCGCCGAGGTTGGATTGAGCGAGACGGAGGCGCGGGAAAAATTCGGCGCCGTCGACGTCATCAGGACCGATCTTGCCGCAGGCGACCGTGCCCGCACGGACGGGGTCGAGGCTGGCGTGATCAAGATCGTCGCCGGCCGCCGCGGACGCATCCTCGGTGTCGGCATTGCCGCCCCAGGTGCAGGGGAGCTGATCAACATGTGGTCGCTTGCGGTCGCCAACGGCATGACGCTGAAACAGGTCCGCGGCTATGTCGCACCCTATCCGACCCTTTCCGAGATTGGAAAACAGGCGGTCATCTCCTATTATGCGCCCTTGGCGAGGAAGGCGGTCGTGCGGTCCGCCATCAGGGCCTTGCGGTATTTCGGCTGACGGACAGGGATTTTTCGGGACGATGAGCGAAGAGGCGCAGCCGACGACGGTGAGTGAAGCGCCGCGAACCGCAGCGGGCTTCCTCCGCGGGCTCTCGGGCAAGCTGCTGTTGCTGACGATCGTTTTCGTCATGCTGGCCGAGGTGCTGATCTTCGTGCCGTCGGTCGCAAACATGCGCATCCGCTGGCTGCAGGATCGGCTGAACACCGTCGCTGCCGCCGCCGTCGTCGTCGACGGCCTGCAGAATGTCGAGCTGCCCCGAAACGTGCAGGACGACACGCTGATGGCAACGGGCACCAAGGCGATCGTCATTCGCCGCAAGGATGCCTCGCGGATGATCGCTGCCGCCGACATGCCATCAGAGATCGACGGCGAATACGACACCGCCAATTTCACCGCCTTGGCGGCGATCCGCGATGCCTTCGATACGCTGCTGTTCGGTGGCAACCGGGTGGTGCGCGTCTACGGGCCGCTCGGTGAAAGCGACGCGGTGATCGAGCTGGTCATGGCTGATGCCAGCCTGCACAAGGCGATGCTCGTCTATTCCCGCAACGTGTTCTTCCTGTCGATCATCATCTCGCTGATTACCGCGACGTTGATCTTCCTTGCGATCAACCGGATGCTGATCGTGCCGATCCGGCGAATGACGGCGAGCATGCAGGAATTCTCCAACGATCCGTCCAATCCGGCGCGCGTGCTCGTTCCGCCGGAGGGGCGCGACGAACTCGCGGTCGCCGGCCAGCATCTGGCGAGCATGCAGCGCGAGCTGCAGAAGACGCTGAAGCAGCAGAAGAGCCTTGCCGAGCTTGGCCTGGCGGTGTCGAAGATCAACCACGACATGCGCAATATCCTGTCGTCGGCGCAGCTGATCTCCGACCGTCTCGCCGATGTCGATGATCCCGTCGTCAAGCGCTTCGCACCGACGCTGCTGCGGGCGATCGACCGGGCCGTCGGCTATACCCGCGAGGTTCTTTCCTATGGCCGTACCACCGAGGCCGAACCGCACCGCCGGTTCGTCGCCCTCAAGCCGCTGGTCTCCGATGTCGCCGAGCTGCTTTCGATCGATCCGCAATCCGGCATCGAATTCCAGATCCAGGTGCAGGACGACCTTGAGGTCGACGCCGACAGCGAGCAACTGTTCCGGGTGGTGCACAATATCTGCCGCAACGCCGTCCAGGCGCTGACGAATCACGAGGCCGAGGACGGGCGGCCACGCGTCGTCAGCGTTTCGGCGATGCGCATGGGCAGTGTCGTCACCATTTCCGTCGACGATACCGGCCCAGGCATGCCGGCAAAGGCCCGCGAAAATCTTTTTGCAGCCTTCCGCGGCTCGGCGCGCTCGGGCGGCACCGGTCTTGGCCTGGCGATTGCGCGCGAATTGGTGCTCGCCCATGGGGGAACGATTGCCCTTGTGGAAAAGCCGACGCCCGGAACGCTTTTTCGCATCGAATTACCGGACCGCCCGGTGCCGCTCGATGCATTTCGCTCCAAAGCCCGGCATTGAAGGGGTTCGCGGGTGAGATTGCGCGCTGATTTCGCCGTGAAAATCCACAGCTTGAAACCGCGTCGTCGTAAAAATGAAATTTTTTGCCGAGCGGCGCTTGCAATCCCCGAAAGGACCCTTTAGAGAACCGCTCACGCAAGCGGTTCGACCGCTTCAGGCAAGCACCCGTAGCTCAGCTGGATAGAGCACCAGACTACGAATCTGGGGGTCAGGAGTTCGAATCTCTTCGGGTGCGCCAACAATTTCAAAGCCTTAACTGAAGGCGCTTCTCCAGCATTCCCTACAGCGTCGCGCGTCTTATTGGACGCGCAAAGGACGCTGTAGCACTTTGACTTGCCCCCGCAGGCACCAACTCCACGTCGTCCTCTGCGAGGTGTACGATGCAGGATTGCGGCGTCTACGGCAGGTGGCTGAAGCGGGCGACCTGCGCATCCTTCATCAGGCTGCGAAAGTTAGGTCCGGTGACGTGCACCAGTGTCTTGTGGTCGCCGCCTTCGAAATAGACGTCGCTGGCGTCTTCGAGGCTTTCGTCGAGGATCACCGGTACATCGTAGGCCGATCCGATCGGCGGCACCGCGCCAATGTCGCAATCGGCGAAAAGCGAACAGACCTCCTCCTCCGAGGCGAGGCCAAGGCGTCTGTTCATAACACTCTGCAATGTGGAGAGCTCGATCCGGTGCGTACTCGGAACAACGGCGAGGACGTACCCCATTTCGTGGTGTACGACCACGGACTTGGCCAGTCTGCTGCCCGGAACATGCGCGGCGCGCGCCGACTGGCTGGTCGTTGCCGTACGATGGTGCGCGACGGTGTCGTAGGCGACACCCTCGCCGTCGATATAGTCCTGAAGTTTCCTTGCGATAGTCATCGTTGGGCGCCCCTTGTGTTACGTTGTGACGCATAAGAAGACATTTTCCTCTCATCGCCTGCGAAGTCAACGACGAGCCTATGGTCGCAAGCGTGCGCGCGCTTCGGTTGATTGAGCATCCGGCTACGTTTGCGAGGCGTTTTCGTCGGCGCTTCACTAGCGCCGCGATCAAAAAAAACCGCGCTGGTTCTCCGTTCCATCCGATCGTGATGCGCCTCGGCGGAGCCGTAAGAACAGTTGTAATAAATCTATATATTAGTATAATGTAACTTACAGGCTGCGCGCTTGCGTTGCGCCTGATGGGGGCGGAAGAGAGCGATCCGGAGGCGTCTGCGGCGGCCGGAAAAAGGGGGCATCCTCACGATCTTTTGAAGCCTGCGACTGAAAAATGGCCGGTCCGATTCCCATATAAAAGGGAGCCGTACGGCTGATGGAAGGAGGTGCCCGATGTATCGTTATATGATGAAAGAGCTGCTGGTGATCGTAGCCGGGCTTTCCGTCTGCGCTTTCGTGATCCTGTTCTTCCTCGCGAGCGCCGCGCACGGCGTCTAACGCGATCCGCGGGCTGAATGCCCCTGGCGCTTGTGCGCCGTCATGGCGAAGGCGGGCCGAGCAGGTCGAGCGTTCGTCGATCCTCTTCCCCGGCAAAATAGAAACTGAGGGCCTGCCCGAAGACGCTGCCTGTGTTTGCGGCCTTCGAAAACAGCGTCATCGACGAGCGGAATTTCATGTCATCAGGGCTTGCGAAGATTTCGTGTGCCGAACACCCGATCAGCCCGTTGACGGTCTCGGTGCATTCGACAAGCCTGGGCCCGAGGATTGGATGGGCGAGATAGGCCCTGGCCTCCGCGAGCCCGGAGATGGCGAAGCGCTGGGCCATCGGCGAATGCCCCAGGCCCGCAAGCTGGGGAAAGACGAACCACATCCAGTGGGTCTCTTTGCGGCCACGCCGCAATTCGTCGAGCGCTGCGGCATGGACGCGGCCCTGAGCGTCGACAAAGCGCTGCAGCACGAAAGGGTCTGCCATGATCGCTTCTCCCGCCCTGGCGCGCCTGTGTGCCCGCTACAGCGCCGCGCGTCTTATTAGACGTGCAAAGGTCGCTGTAGCACTTTGAATGGCTGCATGTTTTTATCCTTAAATCGAATAGGACTTAAGGAAACATGCAGTCGGGTGGTGTCCGCTGCCGCCGGTCGCGCCCATTGGCGGCGGCCCCATTGGCAGCTACGATACATCCTACCAGCGATGATGAACATGAACCTTGACCAGCCGCTCGTAAAGCGCGGCGATGGCGGCCTTGGCTTTTTCGTCGATGGCAGGCAGCGCGCTGGCAGCCGCATTGGATTGCGCCTGCGTCTCATTGCGGGCGCCAGGGATGACGACGGACACGGCATCCTGCTCCAGTATCCAGCGCAGGGCGAACTGCGCCATCGGCACGCCTGCGGGCACCAGCGGGCGAAGCTGCTCGACGGCTTCCAGTGCCGTCTCGAAGGGCACGCCTGCAAAAGTCTCGCCGACATCGAAGGCTTCACCGAAGCGGTTGAAGTTGCGATGGTCGTCGGCGGCAAACGCCGTGTCGCGGGTAATCTTGCCCGACAGCAGCCCGGAGGCGAGCGGCACGCGCACGATCACGCCGACATTCTTCTTCCTGGCTTCCGCGAAGAACAGATCCTGCGGCCGCTGGCGGAAGATGTTGTAGATGATCTGGACGGTGGCAACACCCGGATACTCGATCGCCTTCAGAGCTTCCTCGACCTTCTCGACCGAGACGCCGTAATTGCGGATCTTGCCCTTGGTGATGAGCTGGTCGAGCGCACCGAAAAACTCCGGACGGTAATAGACGTCGGTCGGCGGGCAGTGGAGCTGGACGAGATCCAGCGTTTCGATACCGAGATTGCTAAGACTGCGATCGATGAAGGCTTCGATATTGGCGCCGGTGTAGCCTTCGGTGACATGCGGGTTCAGCCTGCGTCCGGCCTTGGTGGCGACGAACGGCTTTTCGCCGCCGCGCTCCTTCAGGACGGCGGCAATGATCTTTTCAGACCGTCCGTCACCATAGACGTCGGCCGTGTCGACGAGGGTGACGCCGCTGTCGAGTGCGGCATTCAACGCGCGCTTGCCGTCCGTTTCGCTGACGTCGCCCCAGGAGCCGCCGATCTGCCAGGCGCCGAAGCCGATCTCCGAAATCGTCGCACCTGTCTTGCCCAGAACTCTCGTTTTCATGCAGATCATCTCCCTGGCGTCGAAATCGTTTTCGGATTGAATATTCGGTTTGCGGGTCGCTTTTATGATGGTTCGATCGGCAAGGGGAAGGCGATCAATCGTCGGTCGAAATGACCGCGCGGCCGCGGCTGAGATCGGTGACCATGGCAAGAATGCCGTCTGCTTCGTCCTTGCGCATGTCGACCGTCATTACCGGCCCCTTGTCGGTGAAGGTTTCGCCTGAGATCGTGACGTCACGGGCAAGAAGGCGGGCCTTGATCAGCGCCAGATCGGCAAAGTCGCAGGCGATGGTGGTGCGTATCGTCTCGATCATTTCGATCTTCTCGGCCGCCCGCAGGCAGAGCGCGGCGGTGCCGCCATAGGCGCGGATCAGGCCGCCGCTGCCAAGCAGGATGCCGCCGAACCAGCGGGTGACCACCACGACGACGCGGTCGAGCGACTGGCCATCGATCGCAGCGAGGATCGGCTTGCCCGCGGTCCCGCTCGGCTCGCCGTCGTCGTTGAAGCGATAGGCCTGGCCGATGCGCCACGCCCAGCAATTGTGGTTGGCGGTGGGATCGGAATGCTCAGCAAGGAAAGCCTTTGCCGCCTGCTCGTCGGGCACGGGCGCGCAGATTGCCAGAAACCGGCTCTTCTTGATTTCCTGCGTCGAGGTTTCTGTGTGCTTGAGGGTGAACATCCGCTGCTTCCGTTTGTTCAACGCTGATAGCGGATTGCTGCCAAATGCGCCATCCGGCGCACGCAGGTAGCGCGGTCGTCAAAGTCCGAAGCGGCGGACCGGAGCAATGAGAACTGATTTATCCCTCTCCCCCGTGGGGGAGAGGGCCGTACTTGTTGATGCAGGCCGGCTCAGCCGATCGCCATCAGGCTGGCATTGCCGCCGGCAGCGGCGGTGTTGATCGAGGTAGACACCTCTTCCAAGAGCCAGTTGAGGCAATAGGCGTCGGGGTTGCGGCCGATCTCGTCAGTCGAGGCGGCCTGGACCAGAACCAGCGGACCCGGCAGGCCGGCGATCACCTTGTTCACCTCACGCACACGCTCGCCGTCGCCTTCGACCAGTGCACCGGCGAAGGGGCCGTCCGCCGACCAATCCTTCGACCAGGACAGGCGGGTGGAAACACTTGCCGGCAAGGTCTTCAGCGAGGACTGCAGGCCCGACGCCGCGTCGATGACGACGGTGTTGCCGGTCGCCAGTGCCGCGCCGAGCTGGCGATAGAGGCCGGTCTCGGTGGCTGGCACCAGGAGCACGCGGCCGCGAGGATGCAGCGCATAGAGGTTACGCTCGCCAACCGGGCCTGGAAGCTCGGAGATGAGGCCGAGGGCCGAGTTGCTGCCGGCTGTGCGGGCGGCTTCGGCTTCCGCCTTGACACCCTTGCCGTCGAGCCATTTGGCGAAGTCGAGCAGCGCCGGATCGGTGTGGACGGAGCTGTGCTGCGGCGGCACCGGGGCGGTGGCGACGAGGCGGCCGAGATAGAGCGGACCGCCTGCTTTCGGGCCGGTGCCCGAGAGGCCACGACCGCCGAAGGGCTGTACGCCGACGACAGCGCCGATGACGTTGCGGTTGACGTAGAGGTTGCCGGCCTTCACGCGAGACGTGACGTGGGCAATCGTCTCGTCGAGGCGGGTGTGCAGGCCGAAGGTCAGGCCGTAGCCCGTCGCGTTGATATCGTCGATCAACCGGTCGAGATCGTCACGGCGGTAGCGGATGACGTGGAGAACGGGACCGAAGACCTCGCGCTTGAGGTCGGAGAGCTTTTCGAGCTCGACGATCGTCGGCGGCACGAAGGTACCGAGTTCGGTACCGGACGCGAGGCCGATCTGCTCGACCTTGCGACCCATGCCGCGCATGGTTTCGATGTGCTTCTCGATGATCCCCTGCGCTTCCGCGGTGATGACAGGGCCGACGTCGACGGAAAGCTTGTCCGTGCGGCCGATCTTCAGTTCGTGCAGCGCGCCCTTCAGCATCGCGAGGATGCGGTCGGCGACATCTTCCTGCAGGCACAAGACGCGCAGCGCCGAGCAGCGCTGGCCGGCGCTGTCGAAGGCCGAGGCGATCACGTCGCCGACGACCTGTTCGGCGAGCGCCGAACTGTCGACGATCATGGCGTTCTGGCCGCCGGTTTCGGCGATCAGCGGGATCGGCCGGCCCGACGGCGACAGCCGGTCGGCCAGCTGCGCCTGGATGAGGCGTGCGACTTCGGTCGAGCCGGTGAACATCACGCCGGCGATTTCAGGCGCGGCAACCAGTGCCGCACCGATGCGACCGTCACCGGGCAGGAGCTGCAGCGCGTCGGCCGGAATGCCGGCTTCGTGCAGGATGCGCACGCCCTCGGCGGCGATCAGTGGCGTTTCTTCCGCCGGCTTTGCCAGCACCGGGTTACCTGCGACGAGTGCTGCGGCAATCTGGCCGGCAAAGATCGCCAGCGGGAAGTTCCACGGGCTGATGCAGACGATTGGTCCGAGCGCCTTATGAGCAGGACCGAGTGTGCGGCGGGTCTGTTCGGCATAGTAGCGCAGGAAGTCGATCGCTTCGCGCACTTCGGCGATGGCGTTCGGCAGCGACTTGCCGGCTTCGCGCACGATCAGGCCGAGCAAAGTCGGCATGCGGGCTTGCATGATGTCGGCTGCACGCACGAGGCAGGCTGCACGCTCTGCCGGTGAAACCGCCGACCAGCTCGAGGCGGCCTTCGCGGCAAGGCTTGCGGCCTGGCGGGCGTCCGCTTCCGATGTCTCGGTGACGGCGCCGACGATATCGCGGTGGTCGCCGGGGTTGACGACCGGGCGGGTCTCGCCCGATGCAGGACCGGTTGCCAGTTGCGGCACCGCGCGCCAGTCGATGGCAGCACTGGCCTTGAGCGCTTCGGTTAGCGATGCGAGCGAGGTTTCGTTGGAAAGGTCGAGACCACCGGAGTTCGGGCGTGCACAGCCGAACAAACCGACCGGCAGGGCGATCTGCGCGTGCGTCGCGCCGACGACAGGCATGGCGCGCACGATGTCGACCGGATCGGCAACCAGTTCGTCGATTGAGACCTTCGGGTCGGCGATGCGGTTGACGAAGGAAGAGTTGGCGCCGTTTTCAAGCAGGCGGCGCACCAGGTAGGCCAGCAGCGTCTCGTGCGTGCCCACGGGCGCATAGATGCGGCACGGCCGGTCGAGATTGCCCTTGCCGACGACTTCGTCGTAGAGCGGTTCGCCCATGCCGTGCAGGCACTGGAACTCGTACTTGCCGACCTGGAAGTCCTTGCCGGCCAGTTCGTAGATGGTGGCGAGCGACTGAGCGTTGTGGGTGGCAAACTGCGGGAAGATCACGTCGGTTGCTGCCAGCAGCTTGCGGGCGCAGGCGATGTAGGAAACGTCGGTGTAGATCTTGCGGGTGTAGACGGGGAAGTCTTCCAGGCCGTCGAGCTGCGCGCGCTTGATCTCGGCGTCCCAATAGGCGCCCTTGACCAGCCGGACCATGATGCGGCGGCTCGCGCGGCGGGCGAGGTCGATGATGAAGTCGAGCACGAAGGGGCAACGCTTGCCATAGGCCTGGACCACGAAGCCCATGCCGTCCCAGCCGGCGAGATCCTTGTCGAGGCACAGTTCTTCGAGCAGGTCGAGCGAAAGCTCCAGCCGGTCGGCTTCCTCGGCGTCGATGTTGAGGCCGATGTCGTACTTCTTGGCAATGACCGCGAGTGCCTTCACCTTCGGCAGAAGCTCTTCCATGACGCGGGCCGACTGCGCGCGCACGTAGCGCGGATGCAGCGCCGAAAGCTTGATGGAGATGCCGGGGCCTTCGTAGATGCCGCGTCCGGCCGATGCCTTGCCGATGGCATGGATCGCCGTTTCGTAGTCCTTGTAATAGCGCTCGGCGTCTTCAGCCGTGGTCGCGGCTTCGCCCAGCATGTCGTAGGAGTAGCGGAAACCCTTCTGCTCGAGCGCGCGCGAGCGGCGCAGCGCCTCGTCGATGGTTTCGCCGGTGACGAATTGTTCGCCCATCATCCGCATCGCCATGTCGACGCCGCGGCGGATCACCGGTTCGCCGCAGCGGGCGATCAGGCGCGTCAGCGCGGCCGAAAGGCTGCGGTCGTTGACCGTCGACGTCAGCTTGCCGGTCACGACCAGACCCCAGGTCGCGGCGTTGACGAACAGCGAGCGGCCACCGCCCAGATGCGACTTCCAGTCACCGTCGGAAATCTTGTCGCGGATCAGCGCGTCGCGCGTTGCCGTGTCGGGAATGCGCAGCAGCGCCTCGGCCAGGCACATCAGCGCCACACCTTCCTGGCTCGACAGCGAGTATTCGTGCACCAGTCCTTCGACGCCGGAACCTTTATGTTTTGCGCGCAGGGCCTCGATCAGCTTGCGGGCGGTTCTGGCGGCTGCCTTCTGTGTCTCGGCCGGAAGCGTTGCTGCTTCGACGAGCGGCGGCAGCGCTTCGGTTTCCGGCCGGCGGCACGCGGCGGTGATCGCCTGGCGCAGCGTGCCTTGCGCGCGGATCGGCGGTGCGAAGTCGGCAAAGGGGGCCGGGGCCGCATCGGCCTTTGGGCTGGATTTTTGAAGCTGGGTCTGGCTCATCGAACGCGGTCCTCCGGAAGGCGGTGACAAGGCGCAATGCGCCTTGGATTTCGTGGGCAGAAAATACGCGTCGTCCCGCCGAACATCCATCCGGCAAATTTCGTCATTCTCGGAATGTTTCACTATCGCAGTGCCGGCAAACCGATGGGGATACGGAATGTAGGCTTGAGTGCCGGATGATCCGAAGTTCTACGCGGCCTGCCCGAAGTGCCGTTCGCGCGCCATCAGACACTCGTCGTCACCGGGCATGCAGGTGCGACAGACGATCGGCCTCACAGCGTAGATCTTGCAGGCGACATGCACCCCGAGCTTGCCGCCGAGTGCCGTGCAACGGTTGTCTTCGCAGCGCATGCCGCCGAGGTCGGCGGCGACGTACTCTTCCGGTATCAGGTCGAGTTCCTCGTCCGTCTCCATCGAGAATCGCGGCCAGTCGGAGGAGTAGGCGCAGCAGGCGCCGCAGCTCTGACAGTCGAGGATTTCATCGGTGGCGGTGGTTTGGGTCATGGGCCAACCTAGCATGAAGGCCCGGCGGCCGGAATGCCCCTCATACCAACCTGCACGGATATTGGCCCACTGCGTGGGACCGTCTGCGGTCGTCCGGGAAGGAGCGGACCTTAGAGCGATGCCTGGACATCGGTCGAGGATTGCGAGGCTGCCGGTGGCCGACAGGCGGCCCATCCGAAGGGCCGGGCGCTTTTGGCCTCCTGATAGCGTCGACAATCCTCACCGGACCGCGTGGTCCGGCTCCGGTTTTCTCCTTACAGGAAACCAAAATCGCGCCGGCCCAATGGGTCAATATCCGTGCAGGTTGGTATCAGGCGAAGGCAGCGTCCCGGCGGGCGATTTCGTAATCCTCGGTATGAACGAGAACGCCATCCTTCGTCACCACGGCAATGCCGTAGGCTGCTGGTTCATCGACTGAGAGCGAGGCATCCGGCGCATCGAACGGCATCGGCTGCTGGTGCACCGGGCTCTTGAAGACAGAGAAGGGTATGCCGCGGCTGGAACCGCTGATCGTGCGGTGCACATGGCCGGCGAAGATGTGGCGCACATTGCCGTGGTTCTTCACGAGCGCATAAAATTCCACTTCGTTGACGAGGCGGATCATGTCCATGCCGGTGAAGCCGGTGGCGTGCGGGGGATGATGCATGAAGATGAGCACCGGCCTGTCGCCGGCTTCTGCCAATTGGCGATCGAGCCAGGTAAGGCGTTTCTGGCACAGGAGCCCGGCATGGCTGTTGGGGTAGTCGTAGGGCGGCGCAAACAGCGTGTCGAGCAGGATCGCCCGGCAATCGCCAAAGTCGACCACTTGCTGCACGAAGCCATCGTCGTCCGTTACGGCGTCTGCAAAGACGTCGAGAAACACGTCGCGCCGGTCGTGGTTGCCGATCATGATGGCGGCCGGAGGCAGCAATTGATCGGTCAGCGTTTTCAGCCGCTCGTAGGAGGCGCGGTCGGCATGATGCGCGAGGTCGCCGGTGAAGATCACCCGGTCGGCATCCGCGTGGTAGCGGTTCACATGTGCGATACCGTTGGCCAGGCGCTGGTAGGGATCGAGGCCGATGATCGTCGTGCCCTCGGGCACCATGTGCAGGTCGGTAAAGATAATCAGTTTCGTCATTACATTTCCAGGCGAGGGGTGTCTTCCCGCCACGCTGTAGTGCGCCCGGCTGCACGTCAAGCTGCATCTTTGGGGGGAACCTGTCGGGACATAACGCGGACCGACCGGTTGAGGTCGGCTCGCAATGCGTCACTTGATGCGGCTGGTCTTGTCGAGCATGGCCGTCTCGAAATTGCTGCCGCCGCTGAGTTCGGCGAACTTGCGCTCAGCAAAGGCGTCGCCCTCGGCCGCGGCTTTGCGGAAGATGGCGCGCGCGGCCGATGAATCCTTGGTTACGCCTTCGCCGGTCTCCAGCATCAGGCCGAGATTGACCATCGCGTCGACATTGCCGCGCTCGACGGCGAGGCGATAGAAGCGCGCGGCCCTGGCGTTGTCTTCCGGCACCAGCTTGCCTTCATCCAGGATGACCGCGAGGTTGAATGCGGCGATGTCATCGCCGGCGAGCGTCGCCCGCTCGAACCATTCGATGGCGAGCTTGCCGTTGGCGGCGGTGCCCATGCCGTCGCGGTAGGCGACGCCGAGATTATAGGCAGCGAGGATATTGCCGGCTGCGGCGGCTTTCTGGTTGAGCGCGAATTCGGTCTTGATGTCGCCCTGTTCGCCGACAAGCACCGCATAGTTGGTCATCGCCAGCGCATGGCCGTGTTCGGCCGCTTCGCTGAGGATGCGCAGCGACTGGATCTTCTGGCCGGCCTTGTCGAGCACGCGGGCCAACTGGAACTCGATGCGGGCGCCGGCATGCTGGTTATAGGCCTCGCGGCAGGCCGAAAGGGCGATACCGATCTTCATGTCCTCGGTCGCAACTGCCGGGAAGGCCTGGTTGCGCTGCAGGTCGAAGATGCTGCCCGCCTCGCGGTCGCAGATGTCGACGGCCGAAAGTTCTGCCGCACGGGCGGGAGGAAGCGCGATTGCCGCAAGCGCCAGGAAGCTGACGATGGCGAGAAGCAATGCGTTGAAGATGCGAATGCCTGTTTTGCGCTGATTTTCCATGATGCTCTCCCCGTCTCTTGACGCGAACTTAGCCCGGTGGGTTCGCACTGCCTGTTCCGGCGGTAACAGCCGGATTGCTGGGGCTCTGGCGAAGTGGAGAGGTGGCAAGGAACGCACCATTGCGCGTTCGGCTTGTTTCCGCTGATATCGGGGATATCCTTTGGGAAAGCCGGACGCTCGAGGGCTCGAACGCGTCGAACAGGGAGAAGGACCATGATGGACCGGGAGCTGGTGCGGCAGATGCTGGTGAGCAGGCGCGTCGTCGTTGGTGGCCTGTTGTTGGCGGCCATGGGCGGCGGCGTGGCAACGACCATGGCGAGCCCGGTGATCGGCAAGGCAACGGAAATCCGCGGCGACGTTCGTCGTCGACAGACTGAGCAGGAAGAGGCTCTGGCTGTCGGTGCGCAGATCTTCGACAACGATCATGTGCGCACCGAGGCCGAAAGTTTCGCAACCCTGGCGCTTGGTGCCGACACCCGCGTCCTCTTGGGTGCTGAGACCGATCTGCTGGTCGACAGCTTCATTGCCGGCCAGGGCGGTACGCTCGAACTCGGCATCGGCCGAATGGTATTCGACCGCCCCGAGGGGCTGCCCAAGGTCGATGTTGCCGTCAGGACCGCTTTCGGCATGATCGGCGTGCGCGGCACCAAGTTCTTTTGCGGCCCGAGCCGTGTCGCCTTCGCCGTCTTCGTCGAGCATGGCAGCGTTGCGGTCGCCGCGGGCGGCGTAACGCAGATTGTCGCTGCGGGGCAGGGCGTCGAGTTCCGACAGCGAGGCGACGCGCCGAGCGACCCCGTCAACTGGGGACAGGCGCGGATCCGGGAAGCCTATGCCAGTGTTGGCCAACAGTAGCGTCGGCAGCACCACGAGGAGCAATTCTCTGCCTCAATCGATGCCGACCATGGAATTCTGCAGTGGCGCTACACCTGTTCAGGGTCGGCGACTGTGAAGAGTTCCATCGTGGCAAAGCCGCGGATTTCATGGCTGCCGAGCGAGCGAAGCCGTTGCTTGCTTTCAGCTGCTGCAGCCGGGCCGACGCAGATGGCCGTGCCCAGAAATTTGTTTGCCTCCTGCAGTCGCGCTGCAAGGTTGATGGCGTCGCCATGGGCGGTGTAGTCGAGCTTGCCGCCGGCGCCGACTTCGCCAAGCACCGCCTGACCCGTCTCGACCCCGATGCGCGTGCGCCCGAAATCCCGTGCGGCAAACTGCGGTCGCCTGCGCATTTCTTCGGTCAACGCATGGATTGCCTTGGCGCATTCGATTGCCTTGTCGACATGATCGGCCAGATCCTCCGGCGCGTTGAAGAAGGCGTGCACGGCGTCGCCGACCACCTTGTCGACCATGCCGCCATATTGCGCTACCAGCCCGTTGACCTCGGTAAAATAGATATCGAGCAGGGCGATGAGGTCGCGCGGCCCGAGTTTTTGCGAAAGCGTCGAAAAGCTCTCGATGTCGGTGAACAGCGCCGTCACCGCCCGTTCCTCGCCCGCAACCCGGGCAGCACCTGGATTGTCGATGTAGCGCGCGACGACGGATTGCGGCAGGTATTGCGAGAATTTTTCCCGCGCCGTCGCTTCCGCCCGCCTGACATGGGCGAACTGCAGCGTGCTGGTCACTGCCAGCACGGCAGCAAGTGCGACTGAAATGCTCACTGCATCGACGAGCCAGCCGCTGGTGCGGTAGATCGCGGCAGTCGCCGCGACGACGACGGCAACCGCGACGATGCCGAGCACGGCCGATGTCATCGGCCGGAGCCTTGCCGCGCCATAGGCGGCGGCAATGCCCGCTGCCAGCGAGAACAGGGCCTCGATGACGGGAAGCCGCGCGTCACGCCGTGGAATGAAACCGGTGGCGATCGCATTGGCGATATCGGCATGGATCTGAACCGAGGGCTCGAGCGGCATTGAGGCGCTCGGCCGGAGGCCGCCGAGATTGGGCAGGCTGCTGCCGATGAAGACGAGTTTGCCCGCAAACCTGTCGCTGCCTGCTTTCCCTGAGAGAACGTCGGCTGCCGAAATGGTCCGGGCGGCGATCAAGTCAGGGGTGCTCGCGACGAAGCGCAGGCTGCCGGTATCGTCGAGTGTGATCACCTGCCTGTCGAGCCGCAGCCAGGCTGGGTCGCCGCCGAGTATCGGCGTTCCTGCACCCATCATCAGCCGCGTCGCCTCGATCGCAAGCGTCGGATAGGCCTCTTCGCCGAGAACAGCGAAAGCCTGCACCCGTCGGATACGGGCATCCTCGTCGCCGACAAGAAATGATGCGGCCGCCGCCTTGGCGTGATCCATGAAGGAAGGGCAGGAGGTTTCCGCGCCGTCGAGGAACCAGAGTTCCGGTGCTGCGAAGGGGCGGCTCAACGCCAGTGGCGGAGCCGGGCGAGGGCGCTCCTGCAGCGTATCGGCAATGAGAAAGCCGAGAACGACGGGGGTCTTCGAAAGCGCTTGCGAAAGCGATGTATTGCCTGGCAGCTCTGCCGCACAATCGGAACTGAAGACGAAGTCGACGGCGATGACCTTGGCGCCGGCCACGGTCAGTCCGGATAGGAGTTCGGCGGTTGCCGCCCTGTCCCAGTCTCCATCAGGCCGGGATTGGTAGGCCGCCCGGTCGATATCGACGACGACGATGTCGGGCGATTGCGGTGACGGCACCCATTGCATCAGGCGGTCGAAGAACAGCTCCCGCTGCGTTTCGAATACCGGTTCCGCATAGAAATAGAGTGCCAATGCGACGATCAGGCTCGTCAGGATCCCGCCGGCGAGCGGAGTGAAGCGAAATTGCCGGCGAGGTTGCACGGTCATGCCGCCTAATCCTCTTCAGGATCGGCGATGCTCAGCAGCCGGCCGACCTTGCAGGCGATGATCCCTTCTCCCCGCTTGATGGCGCCGCTCTCCTCTAGCCACAGAATGGCCCGGTTGACCTTGGGGCGACTGGCGCCGAGAACGCCGGCGATATCCGTCTGGCTCATCGTCAGCCGCAGATTGGCGCTTTCGGGAAGCTCGTTGCCGTGGATCTGCCGGAGTGTGGCCAGGAAGAACCGCGCAACGCGGGCGTTGAGGTCATAGAGCGCGATGGTTTCCAGCCGCTCGGTGGTGTCGCGCAGCTGGGCGCAGAGAAAGCGGATGACGGACTCAGCTGCCGCCGGCCGGGTAGTGACCATATCGAGAAACGCCTTCTTGCCGATCACGTAGCCTTCGGACGCCGTCTGCGCCGTGGCGTCTGCCGACCGCGTCTGGCCGTCGAGCACCGCCATCTCGCCGAAGATCGCGCCGGCTTCATGCTGGCGCAGCATCAGTTCGCGGCCCTGCGGTGTGATCAGAGAAAGCTTGATGCGGCCCGATATGACCACGATCATATAGTTGCCTTCGTCGCCACGCTGGAAGATCACCGTGCCGGCCGGCCACTTTCGATAGGTGGCGATATCGGCGAGATCCTCGATCGTTTTCTTGTCGAACCCTTCGAAGATCGCGAATGAGTGCCAGAAGGCCGGGCTCCTGTTGATTTCGTTCATGAGATGCCCCCGCGCG
The DNA here is from genome assembly GCF_001976035.1 of Ensifer sp. 1H6. NCBI lineage: Bacteria > Pseudomonadati > Pseudomonadota > Alphaproteobacteria > Hyphomicrobiales > Rhizobiaceae > Ensifer > Ensifer sp. 1H6. Next base: position 236,910 of record NZ_MOAI01000006.1, read on the forward strand.
GCGTCCCCTGCCGCGCCTGAATTTCACCCAGCAGCCCCGTCCTTGCAACAGAAAAGAACACTTGTGGCCGAACCAGCGCTCGCTAGGACGAAAAGCACTGCACAGACTGGGCCGCGGCTCAAATGTCGGTTGACGATAAATCCCGGTTGTCTCTACGTTGTGAACGATCTGTCGCCGGGCGTGCGGCTAGATGAATTTGAAAATGCTGATACTTCTGCTGCCAACACTCGTTTCTCACAGGAGCCTCGCATGTCTCAGAATGTCGTCGTCCTCATCGGGCGCATTCTCCTTTCGATCATGTTCATCACCGCTGGCTTCGGCAAGCTGACTGATCCCGCCGGCACCGCCGGAATGATTGCTAATGCCGGCTGGCCGGCAGCAACCGCGCTTGCCTATCTCGCCGGCGCTTTCGAGCTGATCGGCGGTCTTGCCGTTCTGGTCGGCTTCCAGACGAAGATTGCAGCCTACCTGCTGGCTCTGTTCTGCCTGGTCACCGCCTTCGTCTTCCACAGCGGCGCAATCAACATTCCGACGTTCCCGCCGGAAGCCAACGGCCTGCTGAGCGTCTTCAACGGCCTGATGATGATGAAGAACATCTCGGTTGCCGGCGGCTTCCTGGTGCTTGCCGCCTTCGGCCCGGGCGCACTGTCGATCGACGCACGTCGCGCCTAAGACATTCCAGACATGAAACGAAAAAACCCGCCGGTTCCGCCGGCGGGTTTTTCGTTTTGTCGCCCGATCCGTCAGGGATAGATCACGCCCTTGCGCAGGATGACGTTGCCGTAAAGCCGCGGTTCGCTGGTCTGCACCACCGTGTGCGCCGCTTGCACCCGCGGATAGAATTCCGGGCCGAGCAGGGGCACGACCGTTCGTGCCGGCTCATGCCTGCCGCAGCAATCGATGATCTCCCGGTGGACGGGATCTAGCGCGTCCCGGTCCTGCTTGACTGTAGCGCGGAAGATCGCCGCCGGCACGAAATCGTCGATCGGCATCACGCTGAGAATGGCGTCCAGCACCGGGATCAGCCCGTGGCCGTCGAGCCGAACCAGCCGGCGAGCATGTTCCTGGCCGGGATAGTTGCCGTCGACCAGCGCAATCTCGTCGCCATGGCCCATTGCCCTAAGCGTCGCCAGCAATTCGGGGCTGAGGATCGGGTCTATGCCTTTCAGCATCAGCTGAGCTCCTTGAAGAGGACGTTGGTGTCGAGCAGGTAGCGGGAGAACAACGGCAGGCTCGCGCCGCCGATGGCGCGGGCATGGCTGCCGACCAAACCTTCGACCAGTTCCGGGATCGTCACGCCCTGCAGGTCGAGGTCGTAGAGCGCCTTGCGCGTTGCCGTCAAAAGCCGGGCGCGGACCCAGGGCGGGAAGCCGCCGTCGATGACAACGGCGGAGAAGTCGATGATCGAGGCGGCGGAGACGACCGCCTGGGCAAGGGCTGCCGCACTGTCGTCGATCCAGATCGTGAGTGGCTCACCGAAATCGATCCAGTCGTCGGCCGAATACCACAGCGGCTTCGGATCGATGCCGCGTTCGCGCAGCAGGTTTTCGAGCACGAAGACCGAGGCGATCTTCAGGAGCTGGATGGTCTTGCCGTCCTTGCCGGAAACCGGCAGCGGGCCGACGGCGCCGGCGGTGCCGGTGCGGCCGGAAAAGAGCGCGGAATTGATGACGATGCCGCCGCCGATGAACGAGCCGATGTAGAAATAGACGAAGTCGGGATAGCTGGCGCCGACGCCGAAGGCGAGTTCGGCGCCGCAGGCGCTGGTGCCGTCATTCTGCAGGAACACCGGGTGGCGGGTGCGTTGGGCCACGATCGCCTGCAGGTCCACCTCGCGCCAACGGTTCATTTCTTCCCGCGGGGCGCCGACTTCTTCCGCCCAGTTCCACAGTTCGAAGGGCGTGGCGATACCGACCCCAGCGATGTGCTTGCGCTCCTCTGGGCTCAGTTGCGCCTCGAGTTTCTCGATGCCGCCGACGATGAAGTCGACCAGTTCGCCGGGCAGCGGATAGGCATGGATCTGGTGCAGGTGCAGGCGGATATTGCCGACGAAATCCATCAGCACCAGGTCGGCACTTCGACGCCCGATCTTCACCCCAAAGGAAAACACCGCATCCGGGTTGAGCCGCATCGGCGTCGACGGCTGGCCGACACGGCCGCGCACCGGCGCGCCGCGCACCAAGAGGCCATCGCTTTCGAGCGCCCGCATGATGACGGAAACGGTCTGCGCCGAAAGGCCGGAGCGTCTGGCGATATCCGCCTTCGACAGCTCGCCGTGACGCCGCACCAGCGACATCACCAGCCTCTCGTTGTAGGCGCGCACGCGCGTCTGGTTCGCCCCGCCGCTCGGGTCGATGACCTCAGGTTGTATCGGTCCCCTGTCGGGGCCGTCTGTCAATGACATGCCACCGTCTCCTCCCGTTGGCATTGGTGCCCGCTTGGCGCGGGTCTGTTGTTTCCGCTCTGGGCGGACCTGTCAATTTGCGCGACGGCCCGGATGGCCTCGGATCGCTGTTATCCAGAGAATGCCACATCGAAATAATAATTCAATTTGATTTATTTATTGACACCCCCGAAATTTAATGTTTGTTTTTGATCCGGAAGCGCCTGCTGCAGCAGAGGAGAATGCTGTGGCGGCGAGGCCTGGGCCGGTCCACCGGCACGTTTTTCATCCTTGGGAGGATTACATGAAGAAGACTGTTCTCTCCGCCGCGTTCGGCGTGCTGTCGCTCGGCGTCGTTTTTGCCGCTCCGGCACAGGCCGCCGATATCGGCGCCTGCCTGATTACAAAGACCGATACCAACCCCTTCTTCGTCAAGATGAAGGAAGGCGCTACCGCCAAGGCCCAGGAACTCGGCGTCACGCTGAAGTCCTATGCCGGCAAGATCGACGGCGACCATGACAGCCAGGTGGCTGCGATCGAATCCTGCATCGCCGATGGCGCCAAGGGCATCCTGATCGCCGCTTCCGACACGAAGGCAATCGTCGACCAGGTGAAGAAGGCGCAGGAGGCCGGTCTTCTGGTGATCGCGCTCGATACGCCGCTTGATCCGGCCACCGCCGCCGACGCGACGTTCGCTACAGACAACCTGCTCGCCGGCAAGCTGATCGGCCAATGGGCCGCCGCCACGATGGGCGAGGGCGCCAAGACCGCCAAGGTCGGCTTCCTCGATCTGATACCGTCGCAGCCGACCGTTGACGTCCTGCGCGACCAGGGCTTCATGATCGGCTTCGGCATCGACCCGAAAGATCCTAACAAGATCGGCGACGAGGATGATGCCCGCATCGTCGGCCACGACGTCACCAACGGCAACGAAGAAGGTGGCCGCAAGGCGATGGAAAACCTTCTGCAGAAGGATCCTGATATCAACGTGATCCACACCATCAATGAGCCGGCCGCCGTCGCGCCTACCAGGCGCTGAAAGCCGTTGGCAAGGAAAAGGACGTGCTGATCGTATCGGTTGACGGCGGTTGCCCCGGCGTCAAGTCGGTGGCCGAAGGCGTCATCGGCGCGACCTCGCAGCAGTATCCGCTGATGATGGCGGCGCTCGGCATCGAGGCGATCAAGAAGTTCGCCGACAGCGGCGAAAAGCCGAAGCCGACCGAAGGCAAGGACTTCTTCGACACCGGCGTTTCGCTCGTCACCGACAAGCCGGCTGCCGGCGTCGAATCGATCGACGTCAAGGTCGGCACGGAGAAGTGCTGGGGCTGATCGCTCCCGTTCTTCGAACGCATGAGCAGCAACGGAAGGGCGGCCCGGGCCGCCCTTCGCGTAAGCGTCGATGTCTTTGACAAGGCGACGAAAACCGCGCAGCTTCTTGAATGAGTGCTGATGCCCGCCACATGGTGGGCGGGCTGTGCACCAGATTGCATCGCAACCCCTTGGGAGTGGGGTTCACCGGAGGAAGGTCCATGGGCGAGCCCAACGCAGCCGCACAGCCATCCCAGGAATTCGAAAAGGTCCTGGTCAACAGTTCGACGCAGGTCGCGTCGTTCGACACACATGACAAGACGCTGATCCAGAAGATCCAGCATTTCCTGCATTCGACGCCGGCGGCTGTGCCGTTCATCGTGCTCGTTGCAGCGATCCTGATCTTCGGTCTGACGATCGGTGGAAAGTTCTTCTCGTCCTATACGCTGACGCTGATCCTGCAGCAGATCGCCATCGTCGGCATCCTGGGGGCCGCGCAGACCCTGGTCATCCTGACGGCCGGCATCGACCTTTCGATCGGTGTGATCATGGTGCTTTCGGCTGTCATCATGGGCAATTGCGCCGTGACTTACGGCCTTCCGGCGCCGATCGCGATCTTCATCGGCTTCGTCGTCGGCGGTGCCTGCGGCTTCCTCAACGGCTTCCTCGTCTCCAGGGTCAAGCTTCCGCCGTTCATCGTCACGCTCGGCACCTGGTACGTCATCATGTCGACGAACTTCATCTACTCGGCAAATGCGACGATCCGCGAGGCCGATGTAGCGGCCGTCACCAAGATGCTTCACCTCTTTGGCGTCAGCTTCAAGGTGGGATCCGCCGTCTTCACGCTCGGTGTGGTGATGATGGTCGTGCTGGTCCTTGGCCTCTGGTACGCGCTCAACCATACGGCCTGGGGACGCCACCTTTATGCCGTCGGCGACGATCCTGAGGCAGCGAAGCTTTCCGGTATCCGCACCAGCCGCGTGCTGCTCAGCGCCTATACGCTCGCCGGCCTGATTGCGGCACTCGCCGCCTGGGTCTCGATCGGCCGCAACGGCTCGATCTCGCCTTCGGCAGCGGTCACCGACTACAATCTTCAGGCCATCACCGCGGCCGTAATCGGCGGCATCTCACTCTTCGGCGGGCGTGGATCGATCCTTGGAACGCTGATCGGCGCGATGATCGTCGGCGTGGTCTCCATGGGGCTCAACATGTTGGGCGCCGATCCGCAATGGAAAGTCTTCCTCACCGGCGTGCTGATCATCACCGCCGTCGCAATCGACCAATGGATCAGAAAGGTAGCAGGCTGATGGCTCAGGAACCCATTCTCACCGCGCGCGGCCTGGTCAAGCGTTATGGCCGAGTTACGGCTCTCGACTATGCCGATTTCGACCTCTACCCGGGCGAGATCCTGGCCGTCATCGGCGACAACGGCGCCGGAAAGTCCTCGATGATCAAGGCGATCTCCGGCGCCATCACGCCGGATGAGGGGGAAATCCGGCTCGAGGGCCAGCAGATCAACTTCCGCTCGCCGATGGAGGCGCGCACGGCCGGCATCGAGACCGTCTATCAGAACCTGGCGCTGTCACCGGCGCTCTCGATCGCCGACAACATGTTTCTCGGCCGCGAAATCCGTAAACCCGGCATCATGGGCAAGCTTTTCCGCACGCTCGACCGTGCGGAGATGGAGAAGCGGGCGCGGGCAAAGCTGTCCGAGCTCGGCCTGATGACCATCCAGAACATCAACCAGGCGGTGGAAACGCTTTCGGGCGGCCAGCGCCAGGGCGTGGCGGTGGCGCGAGCCGCAGCCTTCGGTTCCAAGGTGGTGATCATGGACGAGCCGACGGCAGCCCTCGGCGTCAAGGAAAGCCGGCGGGTGCTGGAGTTGATCCTCGACGTGCGTTCGCGCGGCCTGCCGATCGTGCTCATCTCGCACAACATGCCGCATGTGTTCGAGGTGGCCGATCGCATCCACATCCACAGGCTTGGCAAACGCCTCTGCGTCATCAATCCGAAGGAACACACGATGTCTGATGCCGTCGCCTTCATGACCGGCGCGAAGGAGCCGCCGCGCGAGGCGCTCGCCGCATGAATGTCGGGCCGGTGGTTGATCAGATCCTCGAACGGGCGGCTGGAGCCGCCCGTTTCGTCGTGGCGATTGCCGGCCCGCCGGGTGCCGGAAAATCCACCCTGTCCGACGCGCTTGCCGAAGCGCTGGTAGCTGCAGGAGAAATGGCGGCGGTGCTGCCGATGGACGGCTTTCACATGGACAATGCCGTGCTCGAAGAGAAGGGCCTGCTTGCCCGCAAAGGTGCGCCGGAAACCTTTGATGTCAGGTCGTTCCTGGCGACGATCGCTGCGGTCAGGGCCAATGACGGCGAGGTGCTGGTGCCGGTCTTCGATCGCTCGCGCGAACTGGCGATCGCCTCGGCGCGTGTTGTAGCGGCCGATACCCGCATTATTCTCGCCGAGGGCAACTATCTGCTGCTCGACGAGGCGCCCTGGAACAAGCTTGCCGGTGCCTTCGATTTCTCCATCTTCATCAATCCCGGCATCGAGGAACTGGAGCGGCGGCTTTTGAAGCGCTGGTTCGACCACGGCTACGACGAGGAGGCGGCGAAGCGAAAAGCCCATGGCAACGACATCCCCAACGCGCATCGTGTGGTCGAGCATCAGCGACGCGCAGATGTCGTGCTTGCGGATTTCTGAGCGATGGTCGGATTGCGGATTGTGTTTGCGGGCGCATTGGTGATATCGAGACGCGGTTTCACCACATGAGTAACCGCCCAACACCCGCACCTGCCGGCTGCAAAGCTGCGCGCGCGGATCGGGCGCGAGCACCGGGAGGGGGATCAGGAAAAGTGTACGCGGTTTTCCGCCTGCATCCCGCCCTGACTTAGGAGAACGCTGACCATGCAAGACCTCGTTATCCGCCGGCCGGATGATTGGCACCTTCACCTGCGCGACGGCGACATGCTGAAGGGCGTCATCGCCGACACCAGCCGCCATTTCGCCCGCGCGATCATCATGCCCAACCTCGTGCCGCCGGTCGTCACCGCGGCCGACGCTGCTGCCTATCGCGAGCGCATCCTCGCGGCCATCCCGGCAGGCGACCGGTTCGAGCCGCTGATGACGCTTTATCTCACCGAGGGCACGAACCCCGACGACGTCGAGGCCGGCCACAGGAGCGGCCTCGTCAAGGCAGTCAAGCTCTATCCGGCTGGCGCGACGACGAATTCGCACAGCGGCGTGCGCAACATCGATGAGGCGATGCCGGTGCTCGAGCGCATGGCGAAGATCGGCCTGCCGCTCTGCGTGCATGGCGAGGTCACGACATCGGACGTCGACATCTTCGACCGCGAGGCCGTGTTCATCGACACCGTGCTTGATCCCTTGCGCCAGCGCCTGCCGGAACTGAAGGTCACGATGGAGCACGTCACCACCAAGGACGGCATCGACTACATCAAGGCGTCGAAGGCCAATCTTGCCGGCTCGATCACCACCCATCACCTGATCATCAACCGCAACGCCATTCTCGTCGGCGGCATCAAGCCGCACTACTACTGCCTGCCGGTTGCCAAGCGCGAAAACCACCGTCTGGCGCTGCGCGCTGCCGCCGTCTCGGGCGACAAGCGCTTCTTCCTCGGCACCGACTCAGCACCGCATGTCGATCCGCTGAAGGAATGCGCCTGCGGCTGCGCCGGCATCTACACCTCGATCAACACCATGAGTTGCCTGGCGCATGTGTTCGAAGAGGAGGGCGCGCTCGACAAGCTCGAAGCCTTCGCCTCGCTGAACGGTCCCACCTGGTATGGCCTGCCGGTCAACGAGGAGACGATCACGCTCAGGAAGCAGGCAGAAGCCGTGACCTATCCCAAGAAGATCGAGACCGGTGCCGGTCCGGTCACCGTTTTCGATCCGATGTTCCCGCTGCACTGGGCCGTCGCCTGATCGTTTGGAATTTTGAAGGAGAGTTTGATGTTTTCCAATGCGTTCACCGACAAGGCCGTGATGGCCGAGCTGGTCGCCAAGATGCTCTGGGAGATCAAGGCGGTGCATTTCAGCGCCGACAAGCCCTATAAGCTCTCGTCCGGAATGGCGAGCCCGGTTTATATCGACTGCCGCAAGCTGATCTCCTATCCGCGCATCCGTTCGGCCGTTATGGATTTTGCCGCGGCATCAATCCTGCGCGAGGCGGGCTTCGAGCAGTTCGACGTCGTCGCCGGTGGCGAGACGGCGGGTATTCCCTTCGCGGCGATGCTGGCCGAGCGCCTGGGCCTGCCGATGATCTACGTGCGCAAGGCGCCGAAGGGTCATGGCCGCAACGCCCAGATCGAGGGCCACATGCCGGAGGGCGCCCGTGTTCTTGTTATCGAGGACCTGACGACCGCCGGCGGCTCGATGTTCAAGTTCATCGATGCGATCCGCGCAGCCGGCGGCATCGTCGACCACGGCATCGCGCTCTTCTATTACGATATCTTCCCGGAGGCCGTCGGCGAGATGAAGGGCAAGGGTGTCGACCTGCACTGGATCGCCACATGGCGCAACGTGCTTGCCGTTGCCCGCGAGCAGGCGCTGTTCGACGACGAGACGCTTGGCGAAGTCGAGGCCTTCCTCAACGACCCGCTGGCCTGGTCTGGCCGCAATGGCGGCGTCAGCGCGCTTGCCGCCCAATAGTCGGCGACACTCTGGGATTTCGTCGAAAGTCATTGAAATCAGTTGAAATGTCTTCAGGGGAGAAATGCCGATGATCGTATGTTGTGGTGAAGCGCTGATCGACATGCTGCCGCGGGACACGACCGCGGGCGAAAGTGCATTTGCGCCCTATGCCGGCGGGGCGATCTTCAATACGGCGATCGCGCTCGGTCGGCTCGGCATTCCCACCGGCTTCTTCACCGGCCTTTCCGATGACATGTTCGGCGATGTCCTCCGCGAAACGCTGAAGGCGGCGAATGTCGACTTCGCTCCCTGCGCGACCCTGTCGCTGCATACAACGCTTGCCTTCGTCAAGCTCGTCAACGGCCATGCCACCTACGCCTTCTTCGACGAGAACACGGCGGGGCGGATGATTACGAAAGATCATCTGCCGGCGCTCGGCGACTTCTGCGAGGCGCTGCATTTCGGCGCGATCAGCCTCATCCCCGAGCCCTGCGGCTCGACATATGAGGCGCTGATGACCCGCGAACACGAAAAGCGGATCATCTCCTTCGACCCGAACATCCGGCCCGGCTTCATCAAGGATCGGGAAGCCCATCTCGCCCGGATGAACCGCATGGCGGCGATGTCTGACATCATCAAGTTCTCGGATGAAGATCTCGACTGGTTCGGCATGACCGGCAGCCACGACGATCTGGCGGCCGAATGGCTGAAGCGCGGTCCGAAGCTGGTTCTGATCACCAAGGGCGCCGATGGGGCCGTCGGCTACACCGGGCGTCACAAGGTCGACGTTGCCGGTGAGCGCGTCACGGTCGTCGACACGGTCGGTGCCGGCGATACCTTCGATGCCGGCGTGCTCGCATCGCTGAAGCTGAGCGGTCTCCTGACCAAGGACGCCGTCGCAAACCTCTCGGAAAGCGCTGTTCGCGACGCCCTGGCCCTCGGCGCCAGGGCCGCCGCCGTCACCGTTTCGCGTGCCGGCGCCAACCCGCCCTGGAAGCATGAAATCGGGCTCTGAGAAGAGCCCGCACGAAACTCAATCCTTTTCCTCCGGGCGATATTCGAGAATGTCACCCGGCTGGCAATCGAGAACGGCGCAGATCTTCTCCAACGTGTCGAAGCGCACGCCTTTGACCTTGCCCGATTTTAACAGCGATATGTTCTGCTCGGTAATGCCGACCTGTTCCGCAAGATCGCGCGAGCGCACCTTGCGTTTCGCCAGCATGACGTCGAGGTTTACGACAATCGGCATCCGTTAAACGAAGCTCCTGTTCTCGGCTTCGATCCCCGATGCGATGACCATGACATGGCCGAGCACCAGAAGCAGCCCGGCCATCAGCATAACGATAATCGTTCCCCCATTGATGTCGATGAAGACGGAGTGCCCGGTCGTACTGGGATTGTCGTAGGTGACAGCCATGATGCCGATTGCGTTGCTGACAGTCATGCACAAGGAACCGACGATGGCGATGATGCCGATCCGCTTCAGCAGGACACCATTGCGGCTGGAAAGGATCTCACCGCGTTCGAAACCGTCGAAAAGTTGCCAGGCAAAGGCGAGGCCGGCAATAACAAGCGCATTGTTCATCGCAGTGAGAAACATGACGGTTATTATCGCGCGATAGGAGAGCGTGATGGCGGAGACCTTCGGGAAGACCACGTCGCGAATACCCTGCTCGAAGCCGGCCCGGTCGAAGAAAATCTGCCAGTGCCCGTAGACGACGGCCGAGCAGAACACTGCGCCGCACAATACGACCATCAGTTTCATGATGCGGCTCAGCTTGCGCAGCCGCTCGGGAGATCCGTTCATTAAAAAGTTCCTTATCGGTTCACTTGTTTTTTTATTGTAAAACGATAATTATTTCGCGTCAATTATGATTTTGGTGCGTTTCATGACTTTCCGTATTTTGATGAACCCATGCCTTTTCCTGTCCCTCAACGTGCTGGCCGCCTGTGCAGCGCTCAATGTCGGCTCGTTTGAAAAACTGTCTGGCGTCGATCCGCTCACGTCCGATCCGGCAGAACTGCGTGTTGCCCTTTTGGTGCCCGAAGCGCTGTCGCTCAGGCGCGGCGACGCAACACTCGGCATTTCGTGGAAGGCGGATGGTGCGCCCCTCGACACCCACCGTTTTGCCCTTCAGATCCAATCCGGAAATGTCGGGGCGCCGGGGCTGACCGAGGGGATGCGGGAGGGGCAGACGCTCTATGTCCTGACGCTGACGCCCGCCGATGCGGAGCGCCTGCGCGATATGCAGGAGAAGATCGCGGCGACCAAAGGCACGGAGGCCAAGGGTCGCGGAAGCCTTACGGTCGGTTTTTCCGGTGGCTGCTGGAGCGGTGCGTTTCCTGCTGACCAGAAAGTCACGGTCGATGCCTGGATCCGTACGCGTTCCGACGAAAACTACTTCCAGCTCCTTTCGGGACTGGATCTGATGGATATGCTCCGCCAGTCCGGCGTCAAGGCGCTGCCGGCCTGCGCGGCCTGAACGGCCAGGGCACGCCGGGCGCGCCCTGGCCTCGCATTCTTAGCGAGAAGCCTTGAGCAGCACGGCCACAAGGCCCGCCGTCGACGAATCGTGACCGGCAGCACTTTCCTTGCCTTCGACCACGGGCAGCAGGCCCGTTGCCAGCTCCTTGCCGAGCTCGACGCCCCACTGATCGAACGAATTGATGTTGAAGAGCGCGCCTTCGACGAAGACGCGGTGCTCGTAGAGCGCGATCAGCCGGCCGAAGGCGAAAGGATCGAGCTGGTCGTAGACCAGCGTCAGCGACGGGCGGTTGCCGGCAAAGACGCGGTGCGGCGCGATCTTGTCTGCCTTGGCATCCGCCATGCCCTTGGAGGTCAGCTGTGCCTTCGCCTCGGCAAGCGTGCGCCCCTTCATCAGGGCTTCAGACTGGGCGAGGCAATTGGCAATCAGCAGTTCGTGCTGGTGGCGCAGGTTCTTCTCGTGGCCGTTGGCGGCGATCATGAACTCGGCCGGGATGACGTCCGTGCCCTGGTGGATCAGCTGGTAGAAGGCGTGCTGGCCATTGGTGCCCGGCTCGCCCCAGACGACCGGACCCGTCGAATATTCGACCGGTTTGCTGTCGAGCGTGACCGCCTTGCCGTTCGATTCCATGTCGAGCTGCTGCAGGTAAGCCGGAAAGCGCGACAGGCGCTGGTCATAGGGCAGGATCGCCCGCGAGGGATAGCCGAGAACATTGCGGTGATAGAAGCCGAGGAGGCCCAGCAGCATCGGCAGGTTCTGGCGGATCGGCGCAGTGCGGAAGTGCTCGTCGATGGCATGGCCGCCATCGAGGAAGCGGCCGAAATTCTCCTTGCCGATGGCGATCATCAGCGGCAGGCCAATGGCCGACCAGATCGAATAGCGCCCACCGACCCAATCCCAGAAGCCGAACACGCGCGCCTGGTCGATGCCGAAAGCTGCGACCTTGTCGAGTGCCGTCGAGACGGCGGCAAAGTGGTGGCCGACTGCGGCTTCGCCGAGCTTGCCGGCGATGAAGGCGCGGGCAGTCGCCGCATTGGTCATCGTCTCGATGGTCGTGAAGGTCTTGGAGGCGACGATGAAGAGCGTCGTTTCCGGATCGACGAGCTTCAGCGTATCGGCGATATGCGCGCCATCGATGTTGGAGACGAAATGCAGGCGCGGGCCGTCATGGAACGGCGCGAGCGCCAGCGTCGCCATCACTGGGCCGAGATCCGAGCCGCCGATGCCGATATTGACCACATCGGTGATCTTCTTGCCGGTCGCACCTTTGAGCGCGCCCGAGCGGATGCCATCGGCAAAGGCGCCCATGGTTTCAAGCACGCCGTTGACGTCGGGCATCACGTCCTTGCCGTCGACCATGACAGGACGATTGCCGCGGTTGCGCAGCGCCGTGTGCAGCACGGCCCGTTCTTCGGTAATGTTGATGATGTCGCCGCGGAACATCGCGTCGCGCTTCTCTTCGACCTTGGCCGCTTTCGCCAGCGCCTCAAGACCGTCGAGCACCTGTTCGTTCACTGCGCATTTCGAATAATCGAGCAGCAGATCGTCGAGCGAGGTGCTGAAGCGCGAGAAGCGCTGGGCATCGCTCGCGAAGGCGGCGCGGATATCGGTCGCATTGGTCTGCGCGGCGGTTGCTTTGAGTTGATCGACAAGCGCTTTCATCGCGGGGCTCCTTGTGTCGGACATTCGCCTGCGTAGCTATTCGCTTTGCATTGTCCAAATCAAGCCCGCAAAACCGCCGGGATGGCGGTTTTCAGGATTTTTTAAATCGTTTTAAGTCGAGGCTGGCCCTAGCCCCGGAGGTCCTTGCGCAGGATCTTGCCGACATTGGTTTTCGGCAACTCGGTGCGGAACTCGACGAAGCGCGGCCGCTTGTAGTTGGTGAGATTGGCCGCGCAATGCCGCTTGACGTCCTCTTCGGTCAGGTCAGGATCCTTGCGCACGACGAACAGCTTGACGGCTTCGCCCGAATGTTCGTCCGGAACGCCGATCGCCGCGCATTCGAGAATGCCGGGATGGGTCATCGCCACTTCCTCGATCTCGTTAGGGAAGACGTTGAAGCCCGAAACCAGGATCATGTCCTTCTTGCGGTCGACGATCTTGACGAGGCCGGCGGGATTTATGAAGCCGATATCGCCGGAGCGGAAGAAACCGTCGGGCGAAATCGCCTTGGCGGTTTCGTCCGGACGCTGCCAGTAACCGGCCATGACCTGCGGCCCGCGAATGCAGATTTCGCCGACGTCGCCGATCGCCAGGGTGTTGCCCTGGTCGTCGCGGATCTCAACCTCGGTCGAAGGGATCGGAAAGCCGATCGTGCCGGTGAACTCGGTCGAGTCGAGAAGGTTGGCGGTGGCGACCGGCGACGTCTCGGAAAGCCCGTAGCCTTCGGCGATCGGGCACCCCGTCATCTTCTGCCAGCGCTCTGCCACCGGTCTTTGGATGGCCATGCCGCCGCCGAAGGTGAGCATCAGCGACGAGAAGTCGAGCTTCTGGAATTCGGGGTTGTTCATCAGCGCATTGAACAGCGTGTTGAGACCCGGGAAGATGTTGGTCTTGTACTTGCCGAGCTCCTTGACGAAGCCGGGAATGTCGCGTGGGTTGGGGATCAGGATGTTGTTGCCGCCGGTGGCAAGGCCCATCAGCGAGTTCACCGTCAGCGCGAAGATATGGTAGAGCGGCAGAGCGCACATGAAGACGAGACTGTCCGGCCGCGGACGCGAGCGGAACGCCGTGTCGAACCAGATTTCCATCTGCGCCATGTTCGACAAAAGGTTGGAATGGGTGAGCGTCGCCCCTTTGGAAATACCCGTGGTGCCGCCGGTATATTGCAGGAAAGCGACATCGCTCGGCGCCACATTGGGTTTGGTCAGCTTCAGGCGGCCACCTTCGGCGAGCACGGACTTGAAGGAATGATGGCCGGGGATCGACCAGGCGGGCACGAGCTTCTTCACCCGGCGCACGATCAGATTGACGATCGTGCCCTTGAAGCCGAGCATGTCGCCCATCGTGGCGACCACCACATGCTTGATGCTGGTCTTGGCCGCAACCTGCTGGACCGTATGAGCGAAGTTCTCAAGCACGAAGATCGCCTTGGCGCCGGAATCGACGAGCTGATGTTCCAGTTCGCGCGGCGTGTAGAGCGGGTTGACGTTCACGACCGTGAATCCTGCCCTCAGAATGCCGAAAACGATAACAGGGTTCTGCAGGATGTTCGGCATCATCACCGCGACGCGGTCGCCCTTCGACAGCCCGCGCGCCTGCAGCCAGGCGCCGATCTTGGCGGATTCGGCATTGAGCTCGGAGAAGGTCAGCGATTTGCCCATGCAGGTAAAGGCGAAGCGGCGCGAGTAGCGCGCGACGGCATGGTCGAAGAAGTCGCCGATCGATTTGTAGGGCAGAGGGCCGATTTCGGCGGCAATGCCCGGCGGATAGGACTTCAGCCAGATCTTCTCCGGGCTGATGCCTGTTGGTTGCGTGTTGAGTTCCGCCATGACCTCTCTCCCTCTGGTCGCCACAGGCTAGCCTTGCTTGCGGCCAAAGAAGTAACCCTCCCGGTCTTCTCTTGCCGATGAAGATGATGCTTTTACGACACCTCTTCAAGCCGAGATTCGGGATTATATAACTTTGACGTAAACGTCAACTCAGCGAACAGTTAGCCGGTCTGCTTCACCAGCGCGTGAAAAAGTATGATGAGTGCCGCAAAGCCTTTGCCAGCCGGGTTTAAAGCCTGTATTGCATTGCAGCATATCCCCGTCGGAAACCGTCCGATACCACGCCGCCAGCACCCCACAGATTTGTTCCGCTGTTCGAGGCCGAACGACACAGGTCATTGCTCATGTGTGACGAAGCCTATTCTTCTGCCGTCGATTCGCGCCGAAGCCGCATCTCTGTTGCCGAGGTTGCGCTCGCCGTTGGCGGGTTCGGCATCGGTACGGGCGAATTCGCCATCATGGGCCTGCTGCCGCAAGTGGCCGATGACGTCGGCGTTTCGGTGCCGCGCGCCGGCGCCGTCATCAGCGCCTATGCACTCGGCGTCGTCGTCGGCGCACCGTTGATCGCGGTGCTTGCGGCGCGGTTTTCCCGCTTTCGGGTGCTCTTGGTGCTGATGCTGCTGTTTGCGATCGGCAATTTCGCAAGCGCCATCGCACCGGATTTCTACACGCTGGTTGCCGCGCGCTTCTTTGCCGGTCTTCCGCACGGTGCCTATTTCGGTGTGGCGGCGCTCGTGGCTGCAGGGCTGGCTGCACCCAACCAGCGGGCGCGTGCCGTCGGGCGCGTGATGATGGGCCTGACGATCGCGACCCTGTTCGGAACGCCGCTCGTTGCCTGGTTCGGTCAGGCGCTCGGATGGCGGTCGGCCTTCGCCATTGTCGGCGGCATCAGCCTTCTGACCATTGCGCTCACCTGGTCCTACGTGCCGCGCGACAAGGGCAATCCGCAGGCGACGCCGCTGCGCGAGCTTGGCGCCCTGGGCAAGCTGCAGGTGTGGCTGATGCTCGGCATCTGCGCCATCGGCTGCGGCGGCATGTTCGCCGTCTTCAGCTACATCGCTCCGGCATTGACGGACGTCGCAGGCGTTTCCGTGGCGAACGTGCCGATCATGCTGTCGGTGTTTGGCGCCGGGATGATCCTCGGCAACATCGTCGGCTCCAGGCTCGCCGATTGGGCGCTGCTGCCGGCGATCGGCATCGCGCTTGCCTTCAATATCTTCGCTTATGTGCTGTTCTATTTCACCATGGGCAATCCGTGGATCGCCATCGTCAACGTCTTGTTCATCGGCGGCGGCTTTGCCGTCGTACCGGGTGTGCAGACCCGACTTATGGACGTGTCGGGCGAGGTGCAGACACTTGCCGCAGCACTCAGCCATTCCGCCTTCAACCTCGCCAATGCGCTCGGCGCCTGGCTTGGCGGCTGGTCCATTGCCGCTGGCTATGGTTGGACTTCGACTGGTCTGGTCGGTGCCGTCATGGGGGTTGCCGGTTTCGGTATCTTCCTCGCATCGGTTTTCGTCGATCGCGCCGAGACGACCAAGCGGGCGGCGATACGTGCGGCAGAATGACTTCTGCCATCAAATGAAGCCTGAGAGCTTGCGCGCCGCTAAATTTTTCTGTCATGTCCCGCCGCTAGCGTCGGCTGTGGCCCCGAAACTACCGTAAACCGGGGGCATGGGGGCGGCACTGCATAATTTTGCGCTTAAATCGGATCGATTTAAGCGCAAAATTATGCATCAGATCCTGGTACAGCGACCTTTGCACGTCTTTGTGGGAGACGCGCGGCACTGTACAGGCTGGCAAGGCCTCGGGTTTGTTGTAAGGTCGTCTGGAGACGGAGGAATGTTGGTGCAGTTGGGCAATCGCGAACGAGAAAACCTTCCCGTAGAGCCGCGACTCTTCGGGCATGCGGCGGCGTCGCGCTCGGCTCTGGTTGGTCCGATCACCGCTGCGCGCTGGATGCTCGTCTTCGTGCTTCTGGCCGGCGTCTATTTCTTCCACGGCTTCCTCGTCCCGGTTCTGGCTGCTGTCGTCATCGGTTTTGCCAGCTGGCCGATTTATCGCCGCCTGCTGGCGGCCGTCGGCGGCAACCGCACACTGGCGGCGACCATTGCCATTATCTGCGTCGTCGCCTTCATCGTCGTGCCGATCTCGGTCGCTGCCGTCTACGCGGTCGACGAAGTGCGCGACTGGCTGGTCTGGGCGGTTGAAACCAATGCCAACGGCGCCGGCGTGCCCGTCTGGCTGACCTCGATCCCCGTCGCCGGTGCCTGGCTCGGCGAGCAATGGGTCAAATATGTCGGCCATCCCGGAGCGCTCGGCGAACTGGTGCAGCTCGTCAGCGGCTCCAACATCGGCAATATCTATCGCGGCGTGCTGGTCATCGGCGCGTCGGCGTTTCACGCCTTCCTGACGCTGCTCTTCATGCTGATCACGCTGTTCTTCGTCTATCGCGACGGACACTCCTTCTCCAAGCAGCTCGATCATCTCGGCGAACGCATCTTCCCGATGCGCTGGGAACGGCTGTCGCGCGTGGTGCCGCTGACGATCAGCTCGACGGTGACGGGCATGGGCATCATCGCCATCGGCGAGGGCATCGTGCTCGGCGTCGCCTATTGGCTGGCCGGCGTTCCCTCGCCGGTCACGCTCGGCATCATCACCGGCCTGATGGCGCTGATCCCCGGCGGTGCGCCGCTCTGCTTCACGCTGGTTTCCGTCTATCTCGTCGCCAGCGGCTCGCCGGTCCAGGGCATTGCGCTGTTTGCCTGGGGCACGACCGAACTCTTCATCGTCGACAAGACGTTGCGTCCGCGCCTTGTCGGCGGCCCGATCAAGCTGCCGTTCCTGCCGACCTTCTTCGGCCTCGTCGGCGGCGTGAAGACCATGGGCTTTCTCGGTCTGTTCGTCGGTCCGGTGCTGATGGCACTGCTCGTCGCCATCTGGCGCGAGTGGATGCGCGAAGTGACCACCGAAGCGGCACCCACCGTAAGCCCGATCATCAAGGGCTAGGGTTTTTCCAGCAAAGATGCGAAGCGGTTTTTCGCCAGGAAATGCGTAAAAACAAAGAGCTAAAGCGTTTCTGTTACTCAGTTTAAGTTGGAAACGCTCTGACGCCACCAATCCGCCAGCCGCCTTCGGACGGTGGCAGTATCCTTATCTTTTCCTTATGCGCGCGCGAAACCATCGCAATCGATAATTGACCCGCTGAGGGTGCATCATCCGGCCATAAACAGTTCCGGAGAATGCACATGTCCGATTTCCTTTTTCTTGCCGCCGGTCTCGGCGGCCTTGTCGTGTTTGCGCTCTACGCGCGCACGCTCAGCCGGCTCTAGGAGGCGTCGATGTTCGAAGCCTTCATTGGCCTCGCCGTCGCCTTTGCGCTCGCGGCCTATCTCATCGTGACCCTCGTTCGACCGGAACGGTTCTGATCGTTCAGCCGTATTTTGCGGAGAATTCCTCATGTCTATTATCGGGTGGCTGCAGATCGGCCTCCTCTTTCTCGCCGTCTTCCTCGCGATCAAGCCATTGGGCCTTTACATGGCCCGGGTTTTCGCTGGCGAGCGCAACTTCCTCTCTCCGGTTCTCGGACCCGTCGAGCGTGGGCTCTATCTCGCGGCTGGCGTCGATGCTAGGAAGGAGCAGGGCTGGCTCGCCTATACACTGTCGATGCTCGCCTTCAGCGCGGCCGGCTTCGCGCTTCTCTACGTCATCCTGCGCTTCCAGGGGTCGCTGCCGCTGAACCCGCAGGGGTTTGCCAACGTCCCGCCAGACCTCGCCTTCAACACGGCGGTCAGCTTCCTCACCAACACCAACTGGCAGTCCTATGGCGGCGAGACCACCATGAGCCATTTCAGCCAGATGGCCGGCCTGACAGTGCAGAACTTCGTGTCGGCTGCAACGGGCATCGCCATCGCGCTTGCCGTCACCCGCGCCTTTGCCCGCTCCGGCGCCGCGACACTCGGCAATTTCTGGGTCGATCTGACCCACTCGACCCTCTATGTGCTGCTGCCGCTGGCAGTTCTCGTTGCACTCGCTTTCGTCGCGATGGGTATGCCGCAGACGTTCCACGCTTCCGTCAGCGCCACCACGCTCGAGGGCGTGCAGCAGACGATCGCGCTTGGTCCGGTCGCAAGCCAGGAGGCGATCAAGCAGCTCGGCACCAATGGCGGCGGCTTCTTCAACGCCAATGCGGCGCACCCGTTCGAAAACCCGAGCGCGCTCAGCAACTACCTGTCGATCTTCGCGATGCTGTCGATCACCTCGGCGCTGGTCTACACCTTCGGCCAGATAGTCGGTGACCGCCGCCAGGGCTGGGCCTTCATCGCTGCCATGGCAACGTTGCTGATCGCCGGTATCGGCGTCATCTACTGGGCCGAAAGCTACGGCAACCCGATCCTGCACGGCCTCGGCCTCGAGGCGTCTCTCGGCAATATGGAAGGCAAGGAAGTCCGCTTCGGCCAAGCGATGTCGGCGGCTTATGCCGGCGTGACCACAGGCATTTCGACCGGTGCGGTCAACGGCATGCACGGCTCCTTCACCGGCATTGGCGGCCTTGTCCCCATGCTGCTGATCCAGCTTGGCGAAGTGCTGCCGGGCGGCGTCGGCTCCGGCCTTTACGGTATGGTCGTCTTCGCGATCCTCGCCGTCTTCGTCGCCGGCCTGATGGTCGGGCGCACGCCCGAACTGCTCGGTAAGAAGATCGAAGGCCGCGAGATGAAATACGCGATGCTGGCGATCCTCATCCTGCCCGCCTCGATCCTCGGCTTCACCGCGATTTCTGCCGTCATGCCCTCGGCTGTCGCCAGCATCGGCACGTCAGGTCCGCATGGCCTGTCGGAAATCCTCTACGCCTATACCTCTGCTACCGGCAACAACGGCTCCGCGTTTGGCGGCCTCTCGGCCAACACGCCCTGGTACAACACGACGCTCGGCTTCGCGATGCTGCTCGGCCGTTTCGCCTACGCGATACCGGTGCTGGCGATAGCCGGCTCAATCGCCGCCAAGACCCGCGTTCCGGCTTCCCAGGGAACCTTCCCGACGCACACGCCGCTCTTCGTCGGCCTGCTCATCGGCGTCATCCTCATCCTCGGCGGGCTGCAATATTTCCCGGCCCTCGCGCTTGGTCCCATCGTCGAGCAGTTCGCCATGCTCTCGGGCCAGACCTTCTGAAGGAACAGACAATGTCTTCGAAACCCGTCGCCCCAAGCCTTCTCGACCCGGCGATCCTGCTACCGGCCTTCAAGGCCGCATTCACCAAGCTCGACCCGCGCCAGCTTGTCCGCAACCCGGTGATCTTCGTCACCGAGGTGGTGGCAGCCATGGTCACGGTCTTCTTCATTCGCGATCTTGCGACTGGAACCGGCACGCCGCTGTTTTCGGGCCAGATTGCCGCCTGGCTGTGGTTCACGGTGCTGTTTGCCACCTTCGCCGAAGCGGTCGCCGAAGGACGCGGCAAGGCGCAGGCCGACAGCCTGCGCCGCACCAAGTCCGAACTGACGGCCCGCAAGCTTGTCTCGGCCGAAGGCAGGGAAACGCAGACCATTCCGGCGACATCGCTGAAGGTCGGCGATCTCGTGCTGGTCGAAGCCGGGGAACTGATCCCCGGCGACGGCGACGTCGTCGAGGGTGTCGCCTCGGTCAACGAAAGCGCCATCACCGGCGAATCCGCACCCGTCATCCGTGAGTCCGGCGGCGACCGCTCCGCCGTCACCGGCGGCACGCAGGTGCTGTCCGACTGGATCAAGATGCGCATCGGCACGGCGCCCGGCGACACCTTCGTCGACCGCATGATCGCGCTCATCGAAGGCGCGCAGCGCCAGAAGACCCCGAACGAGATCGCGCTCTCTATCCTGCTCTCGGGCCTGACGCTGGTCTTCCTGGTCGCCGTCGTGACACTCTGGGGTCTTGCCGGCTACTCCGGCACGGTTCTGTCGGTCACGGTTCTTGCAGCCCTGCTCGTCACGCTGATCCCGACCACCATCGGCGGCCTGCTGTCGGCCATCGGCATCGCCGGTATGGACCGGCTGGTGCGGTTCAACGTCATCGCCACATCCGGCCGCGCCGTCGAGGCGGCTGGCGACGTCGATACGCTGCTGCTCGACAAGACAGGCACGATCACCTTCGGCAACCGCATGGCCGCCAACTTCATGCCGGTCCCCGGCGTGACGGATGCCGAGCTTGCCGATGCCGCGCTGCTGGCAAGCCTTGCCGATGAGACCCCCGAGGGCCGCTCGATTGCCGCCCTTGCGACCGGCGAATTCGGTCGTCAGACGCCAGCCGTATCGCTGCCAGCTTCCGACAAGCAGACGAGCCGCGAGGTTGTGGCTCTGGCTGTCGGTGGCGGCTCGGTTCAAACAGGTGCCTTGGCAATTGATGCCGTCGTGCCCTTTGCCGCCGAAACGAGACTGTCGGGCGTCGATTTCGGCGGACGCCGGCTGCGCAAGGGCGCCGTGGATTCGATCCTGAAGTTTGCAGGCGTTCGCGACGAGAACGTGCCGGCCGAATTCCGCCGTGCCGTCGACCAGGTCGCGCGCACCGGCGGCACGCCGCTTGCCGTTGCGGACGGCAATCGCCTGCTCGGCGTCATCCACCTCAAGGACGTGGTCAAGCCTGGCATCAAGGAGCGCTTCGCGGCACTGCGTGCCATGGGGATACGCACCGTGATGGTGACCGGCGATAACCCGGTAACGGCAGCGGCAATCGCCTCGGAAGCCGGCGTCGACGATTTCCTCGCCGAAGCGACACCGGAAGACAAGCTCGGCTATATCCGCAAGGAACAGCAGGGCGGCCGATTGATTGCCATGTGCGGCGACGGCACCAACGACGCGCCGGCGCTGGCCCAGGCCGATGTCGGCGTGGCGATGCAGACCGGCACGCAGGCGGCGCGCGAGGCGGCCAACATGGTCGATCTCGATTCCAGCCCGACAAAGCTCATCGAGATCGTCGAGATCGGCAAGCAACTGTTGATGACGCGCGGCTCGCTGACGACCTTCTCGGTCGCCAACGACGTGGCAAAATACTTCGCCATCATCCCGGCGCTGTTCATCACCACCTATCCGGCGCTGGCCGCGCTCAACATCATGGGGCTGTCGTCACCGCAATCGGCAATCCTGTCAGCGGTCATCTTCAATGCCTTGATCATCGTCGCGCTCATCCCGCTGGCGCTGAAGGGCGTCAAGTATCGCCCGGTCGGCGCCGCAGCACTCCTGCGCCGCAACCTGCTGGTCTATGGCCTCGGCGGCCTCCTGCTGCCCTTTGCCGGCATCAAGCTCGTCGACGTCGTCGTCTCTGCTCTCAATCTGGTGTAATCATGTTGAACCAACTTCGTCCCGCAATCGTCATGGCCTTGTTGCTGACTGCGATCACCGGCCTTGCATATCCCTTCGCGATCACCGGCGTTGCCCAGGCATTGATGCCGGCGCAGGCCAATGGCAGCCTGATCCGCATCGATGGCGCGATCGTCGGCTCCGATCTGATCGGGCAGAACTTCACCGCCGACAAATATTTCTGGCCGCGCCCCTCCGCGACCGGGCCCGAAGCCTACAACGCCGGCGGCTCGACCGGATCCAACCTCGGCCCGACCTCGGTCAAACTGAAGGACCGGGTTGCCGCCGACGTCGAGAAGCTGCGCGCCAGCGGTATAACAGGCGAGATCGCCGCCGATGGCGGCACCGCGTCCGGCTCCGGCCTCGATCCGCATATTTCGCCGGCTTTCGCCCGCGAGCAGGTGTCCCGTGTTGCCAAGGCCCGCGGGTTTGCGGAAGCCGACGTGGCGAGCCTGGTCGAACAGGCGACGGAAGGTCGTCTGCTCGGGATCATAGGCGAGCCGCGCGTCAATGTGCTAGAACTCAACCTCGCTCTGGATGCCCGGAGAAGCTGAGTGTGAAGCCTGAGATGCGGCCAGAGACGCTGCCAGAGACCCTGAATGCCTGAAACCGACCGCGAATCGAAAAGCCGTCCGGACCCGGACGCACTGCTGGCGCTGGCCGGGCAGGGGCGAAAGGGGAAGCTCACGGTTTTTCTCGGCGCAGCCCCCGGCGTCGGCAAGACCTACACGATGCTGACGCGGGCGCGTCGGTTGAAGGCCGATGGCGTCGACATCGTCATCGGTCTGGTGGAAACCCACGGGCGCGGCGAGACCGCCGCGCTCGTCGAAGGGCTGGAGATACTGCCGCGCCGCGATGTCAACCATCGCGGCCGTGTGCTTTCCGAATTCGATCTCGACGCGGCGCTCGCCCGCCGTCCGCGGATCATCGTCGTCGACGAACTGGCGCACAGCAACCCCGAGGACAGCCGCCATCCGAAGCGCTACCAGGATGTCGAAGAGTTGATTGCCGCCGGCATCGACGTCTGGACGGCACTCAACATCCAGCATCTGGAAAGCCTGTCCGATGTCGTTGCCCAGATCACCGGCGTTCCGGTGCGCGAGCGGGTGCCCGACACGGTTCTCAGCCGTGCCGATGACGTGCTGCTCGTCGACCTGCCGCCGGCCGAACTGATCGAGCGGCTGAACCAAGGCAAGGTCTATCTGCCTGACAGCGCCAAGCGCGCGATCGAGCGCTTCTTCCGCCTCGGCAATCTGACGGCGCTACGCGAGCTGGCGCTGCGGCGGACGGCCGACCGCGTCGACGACCAGATGGTCGACTATCTCAAGCAGAACGCCATCGAAGGCCCCTGGGCGAGCGGCGAACGTCTGCTGGTGTGCATCGGGCCCGACCCGCTGTCGGAAAAGGTCGTGCGCACCGCCAGCCGCCTGGCCTCGGGGCTGAATGCGCCATGGATCGTCGTCTTCATCGAGCGGGCCGACCGCGAAAGCGGCGATGGCGAAGCGGCGCGACGGCTTGACGAGACTTTTCGCCTGGCCGAACAGCTCGGCGCCGAAACCCGCCGCATCGTCGGCAACGATTTCGTCGAGGAGATCCTCAAGCTCGCCCGTCGCGAGCATGCGACGCAGATAGTCATCGGCATCAGGCGCCAGCGGTTCCCGCTACGGCTGTTCCGGCAATCGCTTCCCGACGCGCTGGCCGAACGCATCACCGGCGTCGGCATTCATCTGGTTACCGACAAGGAGCAGCCGCGTCCGAAAAGTCGCCTGAGCGTCAAGCGGCAAATGCCGGAGGGCTTCGGGCGGGCGCTCGCGATCGCGGCCGTCACCGTGGCGGCGGCGACTGCACTTGGCGTCCTGATCGAGCGCTTCATCATCCTGCCGAATATATCGCTGCTGTTCCTGCTGGCGGTGCTGGCGTCGGCGACCTATGCCGGCCACGTCGCGGCGATCGCGGCTGCCCTGTTTTCGGTTCTTGCCTACAACTTCTTCTTCATCGATCCGGTCGGCACCTTCACGGTCGCCGAACCGCACGAAGTCTTCGCGCTGTTCATTTTCCTGGTCGCGGCTGCGCTTGCCGGTAGTCTGGCCTCCCGGGTGCGCGAACAGGCGAAATCAGCGCGACGCCGTGCCGCGGCGACGCAGGCGCTCTACGATTTCTCCCGCAAGCTCTCGGGTACCGCCAATGTCGACGATGTGCTCTGGGCGGCGGTGACCCAGATGCAGACGACGCTGAAGCGCAATGTCGCGCTGCTGTTGCCGGAGGAGGGCGATCTGCAGCTCAAGGCCGCGTGGCCTCCGGACACCGAGCTCGATGTCACCGATACCATGGCAGCGCGCTGGGCGATGGACAAGCAGGAGGCGGCCGGCAACGGCACCGGTACGCTGCCGAACAGCCCCTTCCATTTCCGACCGTTGACCAGCCCGCATGGCGTCGTCGGCGTCTGCGGTTTCGCCCAGGCCGGCAAGCCGCTGGAGATCAACGAAGAGCGGGCGCTCGCCGCCATCCTCGACCAGACGGCGATCGCCATCGACCGGGCGCGCCTTTCGCGCGAGAGCCTCGATCACGCCGCCAAGCTGGAGGGCGAGCGGTTTCGCGCTGCCTTGCTGTCATCGATCTCGCACGATCTGCGCACGCCGCTTGCCACCATCACCGGCGCCGTCACCAGCCTGCGCCAGCTGGGCGACCGCATGCCGCCGGAAAGCCGCGACGACCTGCTGCAATCGATCGAGGAGGAGGGCGCACGGTTGACGCGTTTCGTCGCCAACCTCTTGGACATGACCCGCATCGAAGCGGGGACAGTCAATGCCAAGCGCGACTGGGTGGATGTCGCCGACGCCGTGCGGGCAGCCGTCGATCGGGCGCGTAAGTATTTTCCGGACCGTGAGATCGAAACCAGCATCGCGCCCGAACTACCGTTGATGCGCGGCGACAGCGTGCTTCTCGGCCAGGTGCTCTTCAACCTGCTCGACAACGCCAACAAATACGGCGGCGAGGAGCCGGTCAGCATCTATGCCAGGCGGGACGGCAACGAGATTGTGCTGTCGGTCACCGATCTCGGCAAGGGGATTGCTCACGGTGATCTCGAACACGTATTCGAAAAATTCTTCCGGCGGGGCAAGGTGGATGGCCGCACGCCGGGCACCGGCCTCGGACTGTCGATCGCCAAAGGCTTCGTCGAGGCCATGGGCGGCCGCATCAAGGCTGAGAGCCCGGCTTTGAGGCGTCGCGGAACGCGCATTTCCATGCGTTTTCCCGCCGCCGAAGCAGAAATTTCTGAAAAGGACCGTGCATGAGCGTGGAGCGCATCCTCGTTGTCGACGACGAACCCCAGATCCAGCGTTTTCTGCGACCGGCGTTGAGTGCCGCTGGCTATGACGTGCTTGAGGCGCTGACGGGCACCGAGGCGCTGAAGGCGGCGGCGACCACCGCGCCCGATGTGGTGATTCTCGATCTCGGCCTGCCCGACATGGACGGCAAGGATGTGATCGCCAACATCCGCGCCTGGTCGCAGGTGCCGATCATCATCCTGTCGGCTCGCGACCGCGAGAGCGAAAAGATCGCTGCCCTCGACCTCGGCGCCGACGACTATATCGAAAAACCTTTCGGCATCGGCGAGCTGACGGCGCGCATCCGGGCAGCGCTTCGCCACCGCATCCAGATGGAGGGCGGCCACACCCAGCTCTCGGCCGATGGCGTGGCGATCGATACGATCAAGCGGCTGGTGACGCGCGACGGCGAGCCGGTGCGTCTGACGCCGAAGGAGTATGATCTGCTCGTCATGCTGGCGCACCATGCCGGACGCGTCGTCACCCACAAGACGCTGCTGACCTCGGTCTGGGGCGCGGCGCATGGAGAGGACCTGCATTATCTGCGCGTCTTCATCGGCCAGTTGCGCGGCAAGATCGAGCGCGATCCGGCCGACCCGAAGATTATCCGCACCGAGCCTGGTGTCGGTTACCGCTTCGTCGGCGACGACGACTGAGGCCGACCGGTTTTTCCGGTCGGCCCTCGAAACGTCCACTCAGTTGATCACCAGCGGCTTCGGTTGGTCTTCGGACAGCGTGTCGCCGACCACCTGCCGCTTTTTCGTCGGGCGTGGATTCTCGATGATGCTGACCGGCGCGGACAGCGTTGTCGCAGCGACGTTGCCGACGCCTCTGGCTGTGCCGGCGACGACGGCCGCAATGCCCGTGCCGACCGAAATGTTGGAATCGGTCAGAGTCTGGCCCTTGATCAGCCGCTGGCCGATCAATTGCACGATCTCCGGGCTTTCGGCGAACTTGCCGTGATGCAGCCCGTCATCGGTCTCAACCTTGGTCAGGTCGATGGCGGTGATGCCGGATTTCTCCAGGTCCGTGCGATAGGGTTCCTTCGATGGGTCGATGGCGCCGAGCCTAGAAACGTCACCGGAAATGAAACTCGAAAGCGCGAGCGCACGGTCGTCCTGCGAGACGAAGATCGTGAACTTCGGTTTCTTCTTGCCCATCTCCACCCATTGCTTGGCAAAGACGTCGAGGTCGATATCGGGAGAGGCTAGGATCACGTTCTGGATCTTCGAGGGGACGTTGCCGTCGCGAATACCCATCTGCCTGAGCGATTCCATCGTCAGCCAGGTGCCCATGGAATGGGCCAGGATGGTGATGTCCTTGACATCAGGCGCGTCGGCGAGGATGCGCAGCGTATCCTCGAGTGCGGTGCGCGAGTAGTTCGTGCTTTCCTTGTCGTAATTGTATTCGAACACATTGGCGCGCGACGGCCAGGTGAACAGGATCGGCGTTGTCTGGGCGCCGGAATCATGGATGATCTGCGCAAGCCGGAAGACGGAATCCTCGTAGCGGTTGTTGAAGCCGTGAACGAAAACGAAGGTGTGGCCGCCGACACTGTGCTGCCTGAACCAGGCCTTGCCGTCGGCAAGTGTGTCGAGTTCCCGCACCCGCGTTACCGCAAAGTCGGTCGCCGGATTGGGCGGCAGCTTGCGCGGCCATTGCACGGTGCCGGGCTTGCGCACCGAATCCGGAGGGATCGATACCGAAACATCGGTCATGAAGGTGTTGACGTCTCTTTCGCCTGAAAACAGAGTCGCAGGATCGCCGGAAGGCTGCCGGGTCGTTGCGACCAGCATGTCCACCTGTGAGGTTTTCGGTGTTTGTGCCGTCAGGGCGACCGGCGTCATCACGCCCTTGGGCTTGCCACCGCACCCGGCAAGCCCCAGCGAGAGGACAACGGGGAGGATGATCGTCATCATTGCCGGCATCCGCGCCGTCGAGATCTTAATACGCGCATTCTCAATCATCGGCGCCCCACGCAGAAACAAAACGAGCCGCATCAGACTGTGCTTTCGCGACGGCGCGATGACAGCATTCCGGGCCGGCGGATGCAAGCGGGTACTTCCCGGGTTCTCGCGTTATGGTGGCGCTGTGCAGATAGCGGCTGCTTAGGCGGCGGCCCAGCCGGCGGACCTTGGCGCTTCTCGCAGGCGCCGATCCGTGCTAGGAGCGCGGTCAAAGGGATAACCGAAGCTCTGCCTCGAAACCCGGTGTGCAACCAGTCGCCACACCGGGAAGACCTTTTCCGATCGTGGCGTCCACCGATCGGGAAAGGCAACATGAACATCCCCCTTCTTCTCCTCGCATTGGCGACCTTCGCCACCGGCACGGCGGAAAATCTCGTCATCGGCATCCTGCCCGATGTGGCGTCAGGGCTCGGCGTCTCGATCGGCCTCGCCGGGCAGCTGACGTCGGTCTTCTCCGTGACATTCGCGTTGGCGGCGCCGGCAGCCCTCATGCTGACGGCGCGCCTGGAGCGCAGGACCCTGCTTTTAGTGACGCTGGGGCTCTTCATCACAAGCAACGTCGTGGCCGCTGCCAGCCCGAATTACGGCGTCCTGGTTGCCGCCCGCATCGGCATGGCGGCCGCGAGCGCAGCGTCTTTATCGGCCTTGAGCTGTTTGCGGCCTGCGTGATGTTGGCATGTGGCTGGTTCGTACCGGGGGGCGGTCGGTCGAAGCCGGCGCACGGTGGCTCCTATGCCGGCCATCTGCGCTCGCTACCCTGCGTCTGCGCGCAGCTCGTGTCGGTGCTGATGATCGGCGGTCACTTCATCCTGTTCGCCTATCTCGCACCCTATCTGGCCGAGATCGTCGGGATGCGGGGCGATGAGGTCGTCACAGCCTTTTTCGCCTTCGGCGTGGCCGGCGTCTGCGGTGGATATCTCGGCGGCCGGTTCAGCGATGCCGTTCCGCCGCGGCTGGCGATCCGGTTGACGCCGCTCGCCTACCTGCTTGCGCTGATCGCCGTACCCTTCATGTCCGAGATGCGCCTGCTGTTCCTAGTGGTGATGATGCTGTGGGGCTGCATCAGCTGGATGATTTCGCCCGTGGTGCAGAGCTTTCTGATCAGCCAGAGCCCCGAGACGGCGGAAGCCGGCATCGGTCTCAACCTGTCGGCGATGCATGTCGGCGTCGGGCTGGGCACGGGCATCGGCGGTCTGCTTGTCGAAGCGGCCTCGCCATCTGTGCTTCCGGCCGCAGCCGCGATTCTGGCGGGCCTTGCCGTGGTCGCGGCATTCGCGCGACATGGCGTGTGCCAGCGCCGGAAGGGGCCGATCGCCAGCCGGCGGCGTGAGCGAGCGGTCGACAGCGCCGCGCGTCTTATTAGACGCGCAAAGGTCGCTGTAGCACTTTGAATTGCTGCATGTCTTTTGTCCTTAAATCGAATAGGATTTAAGGAAACATGCAGTAGGCTGTCGTTTGACTGCAGATCAGGATGTGGCGCCGGGTAGCGGCAGGTTGAGCGCCGGGCCGGGGCTGACGCCGTGCTGTCGGCGGACCTGCCGCGATGCGCTGCCGTCGAACAGCGACATTGGCAACGTCCCTGTCAGGATCCAGCGATAGGGCGATCCGGCATCCGGTTCGCGCGATTGATGCGGTATCGACGCCAACGGCAGCACGTATTCCGGACGGCGCAGGCCCGCGTCCTTGTTTCCGAGCCAGGTGAGCACGACAAACACCTCGCCGCCGATCTCCAGCGCCGACAAGGAACAGGTCCGGCCGGAGACATTGGCCTGGACGGCATCCTCGTGAACTTGAAAACGGCTGACTTTAAGCGACATCGATCGGCTTCCTCGAAATGGACCTCTTGCCGGCCGCTCATGCGTGGCAAGACGAGCTGACCTTCGGCCAGCTTCAGACTTTCATCCCGCTACAGTGCTCATTTCTTTGAAGGAAAATGGTGCCGCTTAGCAGACTCGAACTGCTGACCCCATCATTACGAATGATGTGCTCTACCAACTGAGCTAAAGCGGCCCTGAGGCGGTTCCGCGAAAAGTCCGCGGAACGAAGTGTGAGGCGCTGATAAACGCAAAGCGCCAAGATTTCAAGCCATCAGTTTCGAGAACTTGAAAATTCCTTGTTGGCGGCGATCGTGGGGGCGGGGCGGAGCCGAGGCGGGCGCGCGCGGCGTCGTATTCGCGCTCCCACCGATCGACCATATGCGCGACCGAAGTGACCTCGCGGACCGCGCCGATGCCCTGGCCGCAGCCCCAGATGTCCTTCCAGGCCTTGGCGCCCTCGGTGGCCTGGGCGAAGTCCATCTTCGACGGATCGGCTTCCGGCAGGCTTTCCGGGTCCATGCCAGCCGCCAAGATCGATGGCTTCAGGTAGTTGCCGTGAATGCCGGTGAAGTAGTTGGAATAGACGATGTCGGCGGCATTGCTGTCGACGATCATCTGCTTGTAGGCGTCGCTGGCGCGCGCTTCTTGCGTGGCGATGAAGGGCGAGCCGATATAGGCCATGTCGGCGCCCATCGCCTGGGCTGCCAGGATGGCGCCGCCATTGGCGATCGCGCCGGAGAGAAGCAAGGGGCCGTCGAACCAGGAACGGATTTCCTGGACGAGGGCGAAAGGCGAGAGCGTGCCCGCATGGCCGCCCGCGCCCGCTGCAACGGCGATCAGGCCGTCGGCGCCCTTGCGGATCGCCGAATTGGCGTGGCGGTTGTTGATCACGTCGTGCAGCACGATGCCGCCGTAGGAATGAATGGCGGCGTTGACCTCGGGCACGGCACCGAGCGATGATATCACCACCGGCACCTTATACTTGATGCAGAGCATCAGGTCCTGTTCGAGGCGGGTGTTGGACTTGTGGACGATCTGGTTGACGGCAAAGGGGGCAGCCGGACGGCCGGGGTTCTTGGCGTCGTGGTCGGCCAGCGTTTCGGTGATTTCGGCAAGCCACTCGTCGAGCTGCGATTGCGGGCGGGCGTTCAATGCCGGGAAGGACCCGACCACTCCTGCCTTGCACTGCGCGATCGTCAGTTTGGGATGCGAGACGATGAACAAGGGTGCGCCGACAACAGGCAGTCTCGTCGTTCCGGAAAGAATTGGCGGCAGCGACATCGAGTTCTCCATCCCATGAAATTTTTGACGTTTGCGTAAACGTCAAAATAGATAGCAGCAAGTTGCGCGCTTGCAAAGATGCGGATTTTCGAAGCGAAGCGACGGTTCGGAAGCAGTTTTCCCCGCCGTTGCCGGGGCTGCCGGCGCGTCGGACTTGCGGATTTTGAAAGCAGCGGTTACGCAATTGTTAACAAAACCAACGGCGTGCATCCGGAATTAACCGATAAGAGCTTGCGGATGATGAAAAAGGCACCGATCGAATGCCGAGCGCCGGCGGGGGCTACTGCATAATCCTTTAAATCGGATCCGATTCAGGGATAGGATTATGCAGCAGATTTAAGGCGTTACAGCGTCCTTTACGCGTCATATTTGACGCGCGGCGCTGTAAGGCCCGGTGTGCACAGAAGGATTTGACGTGAGCGGACTCGAAACTGCAATCCGAAATGCGCTGGAGCGCTCCGACAGAACCAACGCCGAAACGCGGGCGCGCATCTATCAATCTGCGCGACAGGCGCTGGAAACCGGGCTGCAGAAGCAGGGAATCGAGGATCAGAACGTCGTCGCCCAGCAGCGCCATCGGCTGGAAGCGGTCATCCATGCGATCGAAACCGAGGAGCGCGCGGCGTTGAAGGCACGCCCGGCGCCGACCCCTTCGGTCAGCCTCGACGACGCGGTCACGCCACGCGATACAGCAACGAGCAGGCCCGAGCTGCAGCCGTCCGCGCCCGCTAGCGGCCGCCGCGAGCCGCTTTCGCCGGCCAGGCACCGCGCGATGCGCCGAATGACGGTGGGCTTGGCAGCCTTCGCGCCGACCGCGATGGCCCCGTTGTCTCGACGGCAGCGGCCCGGCGAGGTCGCGGCCGGCAGTCGCATGAAGGCC
>NZ_MOAI01000070.1:0-2783 GCF_001976035.1 Ensifer sp. 1H6
AGTTGGATTTGAGAGAGCATGGCCACAACAGGCGCTGGCGGTTTCGTCAGCCGAGCGTGCTTCCGGGGTTCGGTCTGGCGCTCGGCGTCACGCTATTCTGGCTGGTGCTGATCATCCTCATTCCGCTGTCGGGCCTGATCTGGCGCTCGAGCGGCCTCGGCTGGTCGCAGTTCATGACGCTGGCGCTCGATACCCGCACGCTCAATGCACTCAGGATCAGTTTCGGCACGGCCTTTGTCGCCGCCATCGTCAATCTGATCTTCGGCGTCATCCTCGCCTGGGTGCTGGTGCGCTATCGCTTTCCCGGCAAGCGAGTGATCGACGCCATGGTCGACCTGCCGTTTGCGCTGCCGACGGCGGTCGCCGGCATTGCGCTGGCGACGCTCTATGCCCCGAACGGCTGGATCGGCACGCTGCTGGCCCCGCTTGGCATCAAGATCGCCTTCACCCCCATCGGCATCGTCATCGCGCTGATCTTCGTCGGCCTGCCCTTCGTCGTCAGGACCGTGCAGCCGATCATGGAGGAGATCGACAAGGAAGTGGAGGAGGCCGCCGCCACGCTCGGCGCCAGCCGCTTCCAGACGATCCGCCGGGTGCTGTTGCCGGGGCTGCTGCCAGCTGGGCTGACCGGCTTTGCGCTCGCCTTTGCCCGCGGCGTCGGCGAATACGGCTCGGTGATCTTCATCGCCGGCAACCTGCCCTACGTCTCCGAGATCGCTCCGCTCTTGATCGTCATCCGGCTGGAAGAGTTTAATTATCCCGCCGCCACCGCCATTGCCGCGGTGATGCTGGTGATCTCCTTTGCCATGCTGCTCGTCATCAACTCGATCCAGGCCTGGAGCCGGCGGAGATATGTCTATGTCGCCTGATCTGACTACAGCCGCCCATCACGTGCGCGCCGCCACCTCGGAAAGCCGCTTTGCCCGCATAAGTCTGATCGCTGCAGCGCTCGCCTTCGTCGGCCTGTTCCTGCTTCTGCCGCTGGCGGCGGTCTTTACCGAGGCGCTGCGCAAGGGACCGGCCGAATTCCTGTCGGCGCTTGGCGATGCCGAAACCTTCTCCGCCATCCGCCTGACGCTGATTGTCGCCGCCATCGCCGTGCCGCTCAACCTCGTCTTCGGCGTCGCCGCCGCCTGGGCGATCGCCAAGTTCGAGTTCATCGGCAAGGCCTTCCTGACGACGCTGATCGACCTGCCGTTCTCGGTCTCGCCGGTGATCTCCGGTCTGGTCTTCGTGCTTCTGTTCGGCTCGCACAGCCTCATCGGCCCGTGGCTGCAGAGCCATGGCATCCAGATCCTGTTTGCCGTGCCGGGACTGGTGCTGGCCACCGTCTTCGTCACCTTCCCCTTCGTTGCCCGCGAACTGATCCCGTTGATGCAGGAACAGGGCACCAGCGACGAGGAGGCGGCGCTGTCCTTGGGCGCATCCGGCTGGCAGACCTTCTGGCATGTGACGCTGCCCAACATCAAATGGGGGCTGCTTTACGGCGTGCTCCTGTGCAACGCCCGCGCCATGGGCGAGTTCGGCGCGGTGTCGGTGGTCTCGGGCCATATCCGTGGCCAGACCAACACCATGCCGTTGCAGGTGGAAATCCTCTATAATGAATATAACTTCGTCGCCGCCTTTGCGGTTGCGACGTTGCTGGCGCTGCTGGCGCTGGTCACCCTCGTCTTGAAAACGGCGCTCGAGCTTCGCTACAGCGCCGAGATCGCCGCCAGCCGCAGGCATTGAAAGGTCCGGATCGTCATGGAAGTCCGCGTTCAGAACATACGCAAGGAATTCGGCCGCTTTCCGGCGCTCGACGACGTCTCGCTCGACATCCGCTCGGGCGAGCTGATCGCGCTGCTTGGGCCCTCCGGCTCGGGCAAGACGACGCTGTTGCGGCTGGTCGCCGGTCTCGAAAGCCCGACCGACGGCACGATCTTCTTCGGCGACGAGGATGCCTCGCAAAAGACCGTGCAGGAGCGCAACATCGGCTTCGTGTTCCAGCACTATGCCCTGTTCCGTCACATGACGGTGCTCGACAATGTCGCCTTCGGGCTGAAGGTGCGTCCGGCCAACCGCCGGCCACCGGCGGCCGACATCCGCAAGCGCGCGCTTGATCTCATCGATCTCGTCCAGCTCTCCGGGCTTGAGAAGCGTTATCCGGCGCAGCTGTCGGGCGGCCAGCGCCAGCGCGTGGCGCTCGCCCGCGCCATGGCGGTCGAGCCGAACGTGCTTCTGCTCGACGAGCCCTTCGGCGCACTCGATGCCCAGGTCAGGAAGGAACTCAGGCGCTGGCTGCGCGAGATCCACGACCGCACCGGCCACACCACCATCTTCGTCACCCATGACCAGGAAGAGGCGCTGGAGCTTGCCGACCGGGTGGTGGTGATGAGCAAGGGCACGATCGAACAGGTCGGCACCCCCGACGAGATCTACGACCATCCGGTGTCGCCGTTCGTCTACGGCTTCATCGGCCAGTCGAACGCGCTTGCCGTCACCCTTGCCAACGGCGAGATCTGGTTCGAGGACCGGCCGATCGGCCTCAGAGCCCCGACCGAGCCCGACGGCCCGGCCACCCTCTACTTCCGCCCGCACGACATCGAGCTGATCGATGGCTGCGGCGGCTGTCTCGCCGGCCTGGTCACCGCCAGCCGCCGCGTCGCCGGTACCCGCCATCTCGAACTCGACCTCGGCCGCAACCATCCGCATGCCGAAATCGAACTGCCACCCGAACGCACCACAACACAGGACCGCGCAAGGGTCGCATTCCGCCCGACAAAGTGGAAGTTGTTCAGGGA
>NZ_MOAI01000071.1:0-2590 GCF_001976035.1 Ensifer sp. 1H6
GCGGGCTGAGGCGTGTGCCTCGTTGACGGTATCGGCGAGGCTTTGATCGGACCAGGGGTGACGAACGGCCGGAGTCCTCCGAGCATGAAGGGGTCAACCTTCAGCTTGAGAGGAGCATCCGATGACCGTCGTTCCTAATCCATCCGGTAGCGCGCTTCGTGAGCGCATGATCGAAGACATGTCCATGCGCGGCTTCACCGAGGCCACGCGCCGTGACTACATCCGTTGTGTGAAGGCGTTTGCCGCCTTCATCGGCCGCTCCCCCGACATGGCGACGGCTGAGGATCTGCGCCGGTTCCAGTTGCACCAGACCCGGGTGGGCATGCAGGCAGCGAGCATCAACAGCTCAGTCTCGGCGCTGCGCTTCTTCTTCACTGTGACGATCGACCGGCCCGATCTCTCGCGCCGCCTGACCGTGATCCATCAACCACGCAGGCTGCCGCTGGTTCTGAGCGTCGCGGAGGTAGTACGGCTGCTCGACGCCGCACCGGGGCCGAAGTACAAGGCTGCCCTCGGCACGGCCTATGGCGCCGGATTGCGGGTGTCGGAGATCGTGGCGCTCAAGGTGACCGATATCGACTCGACACGCATGCTGATCCGCGTCGAACAGGGCAAGGGGCGCAAGGATCGCCACGCCATGCTGTCGCCGCAACTGCTCGAGTTGCTGCGGGCTTGGTGGCGCGAAGGCAAGCGCCGCGGCGTAATGCTGCCGCAGGGCTGGCTGTTTCCGGGCCGCAACCCGATCACGCCACTCTCCACGCGGCAGATGAACCGCGTCGTCCATACCGCCGCGCAAGCCGCCAAGATCAAGAAGCGGGTGACGCCGCACACGCTGCGCCACAGCTTCGCCACGCATCTGCTGGAGCAGGACGTCGACATCCGCGTCATCCAGGTCCTGCTCGGCCATGCCAAACTTGATACGACCGCGCTCTATGCCCGCGTCGCCACCAAGACCATCCGCGCCGTGATGAGCCCGCTCGACCGGATCAGACTTCTGACAGAGAACGAGACCAGACCGGACGCGTGACGCGTGGCGGTGAGCCGCCCGTTACTAGAGGTCGCCGATATCTTCCACCGCCATGGCGCCGCCTGGCGCGCGACCCATGCCGGTCACTTGAGCCTCGGCCAGTTGAAGGTAATGTCGGCGATCGAGAGCTGCCGCACCGCAGCCCTCGGCGGTCACGTCGAGGCATGCGAGGACTGCGGCCATAGCCGCATCGCCTATAACAGCTGCCGCAATCGTCACTGCCCCAAGTGCCAGGGTGCGGCGGCAAGGGAATGGCTCACCGCGCGCCAGGCCGATCTGCTGCCCGTCGGCTATTTCCATGTTGTCTTCACGCTACCGGTCGAGGTCGCCGACATCGCCTATCACAACAAGAGGATAATCTATGATCTCCTCTTCCGTGCCGCCTCGCAGGCCATGCTCACCATCGCGGCCGATCCCAAGCACCTGGGCGCACGCATCGGCATCACCGCCGTGCTGCATACGTGGGGCTCGGCGATGACCCATCATCCGCATGTGCACATGATCGTGCCCGGCGGCGGCATCGCGCTCGATGGTGAGCGGTGGGTGTCATGCCGACCCGGCTTCTTCCTGCCCGTGCGCGTGCTCTCAAGGCTGTTCCGCCGCCTCTTCCTGGCGAAGCTCACTGAGGCCCATGCCGCCGGCCAGCTGAAGTTCTTCGGCGATCATGCTGGCTTAAGCGAGCGCAGCTCCTTTGTTAAATTCCTGGTGCCGCTCAGAAAAAAGAACTGGTTCGTCTACGCCAAGCCACCCTTCGCCGGACCCGAGGCCGTTCTGGCGTATCTGTCGCGCTACACCCATCGCGTCGCCATCTCCAACAGCCGGCTGATCGCGCTCGATGGCTCTGGTGTGACGTTCCGCTACAAGGACTACCGTCGCAGCGGTGACGAGCGTTATCGGGCCATGACGCTCGATCCAGATGAATTCATTCGCCGCTTCCTGCTTCACGTGCTGCCCATGGGCTTCCATCGCATCCGACACTATGGACTGCTTGCCAGCGCCGGCCGCGCGGCAAATGTCGCCCGCGCCCGCGTGCTTCTCGCCGCGCCCCAGCCTGAAATCGGCCGATCCGATGATGCCGATACTGCTGCCCCACCAGACTGGCGGCCGCCCTGTCCGTGCTGCGGCGGGCGCATGATCATCATCGAGACCTTCGAGCGCGACAACCACGCCCAAGCACCGCCATCCGCCGCCTCAACAACAAGGCCCCAAACGCCATGACCGCGACCCGCCCGTCACGCACCATTCCTGCCCAGGAACCTCATCGTCCCCGGAAGGATAACTTCGTCCGCCCGCGTCGAACGTCGCAACTAAACACACCAAATCGACCTCGCTGGAACCACCAGGCCGCAGCATGCGCGGCACCGGCGAAGTTCGCTCCGACCTCACCATGATCATTACCACCCCTCAGCCGCACTTCGGCCGAACACCACCCAACGAAAACGACAAATCCCCATAGACCGGCAACCGCGCTTTCCATCCCGCGGGTTCTTTCACTGGAGGCTTTCGGACGCCGGCCCGAGCCAGGCCAACGCGTGGAGCGCCAGCATCCGAAACCCATCACAC
>NZ_MOAI01000072.1:0-2545 GCF_001976035.1 Ensifer sp. 1H6
GCGCCGTTTCGTTTTGACGACTGCACGCAGGCATCGACGAAGGCCATGCCCTTCATACCGTCGTCGATTGTCGGATAGGTGACGGCGGCATCGATCGCCTCGCCCTTTCGTTTGGCGAAGATCGCCCGGGCCGCTTCGGTGTAGATATTGGCAAACCCTTCGAGATAGCCTTCGGGGTGGCCAGAAGGAATGCGGCTGACGCGAGCGGCGGCCGGGCCGGAGCCGGCACCAGCCCGGGTGAGCAGCCGCTTCGGCTCGCCGAACGGCGTGTACCAGAGATAGTTCGGGTCCTTCTGCGTCCATTCGAGCCCACCCTTGGTGCCGTAGACCCGCACCATCAGGCCGTTCTCGTGGCCGGGCGCCACCTGGCTGCACCAGAGCAGCCCCTTGGCGCGCTCGCCGTCCTTTTTCTTGAAGCGCATCATCACATGGGCATTGTCGTCGAGCTTTCGGCCGGCAACGAAGCTGTCGAGGTCGGCGGCAAGTTCCTCGAGTTCCAGCCCGGAGACGAAGGCGCCGAGATTATAGGCATGGGTGCCGATGTCGCCGGTCGAGCCGCCGGCGCCGGAGCGGGCCGGATCGGTGCGCCAGGCCGCCTGTTTCTGGCCCGACTGCTCGATATTCTCCGTCAGCCAGTCCTGCGGATATTCCATCTGCACCAGCCGGATAGCGCCGATGTCGCCATTTTCGACCATCGCGCGCGCCTGGCGCACCATCGGATAGCCGGTGTAGTTGTGGGTGAGCACGAACAGCGCCTCGCTGTCGTCGGCCGCCTTCTTCAGCTTCTTCGCATCCGAAAGCGTCGAGGTCAGCGGCTTGTCGCAGATCACATGGATACCGCGCTTCAGGAATTCCTTGGCGGCGGCATAGTGCACATGGTTGGGGGTGACGATCGCCACCGCCTCGATGCCGTCCTTCAGCTTGGCCTCGCGGATCGCCATTTGCTTGAAGTCGGAATAGACCCGCGACGGATCAAGCCCGAGCTCGCGGCCGGAGCTTTCGGCCTTGTCCGGCGTCGACGACAGGGCGCCGGCCACCAGTTCGTAGTGATCGTCGAGCCGGGCGGCGATGCGGTGCACCGCGCCGATGAAGGCGCCCGAACCGCCGCCGACCATGCCGAGCCTGATCCGCCGCTCGCGCTTCTCGCTCGTTCCCTCGATTGCCATCGTTTTGTCTCCCTGTTCTGAACCTGCTCTATCGTCTCGTTGTCATCGTCGTGCGGCTGTCATCCGCCTGCCGGCACCTTCTCCCCGCCGGGCGGGGAGAAGGAATATGCGGCACCCGCTCGCACCACCAGCCAAGACAGCAGCGCCAGCGTCAGCTCACATCCCCTCCTCCAGCAGCTGGCAGAAGGGCGATCGCGACGGCGTTTCCTCTCGCTCGGCAGCACCGTGTGGCACGTCCCCTCTCCCCGCTTGCGGGAGAGGGTTAGGGTGAGGGGCTACGGCCGGGGGCGCACTGCGGCCATCGCCGGGCAGGCGCCACCGTTGGCTCTATACCTGCCTCAGATCCCCAGCAGGCGCCGGTTGGCGGCCTCGTCGGTGCCGCCGTCGGCAAAGTCGTCGAAGGCCTTTTCGGTAACCCGGATGATGTGGTGCCTGACGAACTCGGCGCCTTCGCGCGCGCCGTCTTCGGGATGCTTCAGACAGCACTCCCATTCCACCACCGCCCAGCCGGAAAAATCATTGGCCGCCATCTTGGAAAACACCGCGCCGAAATCGACCTGGCCGTCGCCGAGCGAACGGAAGCGCCCGGCCCGGTTGACCCAGCCCTGGTAGCCGCCATAGACGCCCTGCCTGCCGGTCGGGTTGAACTCGGCATCCTTGACGTGGAACATCCGGATGCGATCCTTGTAGATGTCGATGTTGTCGAGATAGTCGAGGCATTGCAGCACATAGTGCGAGGGGTCGTAGAGCATGTTGGCGCGGGCATGGTTGCCGGTACGCTCTAAAAACATCTCGAAGGTGATGCCGTCGTGCAGGTCCTCGCCCGGATGGATCTCGTAGCAGATGTCGACGCCGCAATCCTCGGCATGATCGAGGATCGGTTTCCAGCGCCGCGCCAGTTCGTCGAAGGCGGTCTCGACCAGGCCGGCCGGCCGCTGCGGCCAGGGATAGACGAACGGCCAGGCAAGCGCGCCGGAAAAGCTCGCCATCGCATTAAGCCCGAGGTTCTTCGACGCCGTCAGCGCCATCTTCACCTGCTCGACCGCCCATTGCTGCCGTGCCCCAGGATTGCCGCGCACTTCCGGCACGGCAAAACCGTCGAACACCTCGTCATAGGCCGGATGGGCGGCGACCAGTTGGCCCTGCAGATGGGTCGACAGCTCGGTGATCACAACGCCGTTGTCGCGGGCAATGCCGGACAGCTCGTCGCAATAGGCCTTCGACGTCGCCGCCTTCCGCAAGTCGATCAGCCTGGTATCCCAGGTCGGCACCTGCACGCCCTTGTAGCCGCAATCGGCAGCCCACTTGGTGATCGCCGCAAACGAGTTGAACGGCGCCGCATCCCCGGCAAACTGCGCAAGAAACAGACCGGGGCCCTT
>NZ_MOAI01000073.1:0-2166 GCF_001976035.1 Ensifer sp. 1H6
TTAGGGCCTGATGCCTGTTCTGATTACATTGTGAAGAGAAGATATGTCTGGAAGCTTCCAGGTGTTGAAGATGGTCGAAAGATCGTTGGAGACGTCCGAGCCCAGTCCTTATGAAACCATGGAAGGTCTAGCCGACCGGATATGGAAGAGGGGCTGGAGGTAGGAAGGAAGCTTGTCTTATGGGCATGATCATTGTTTGGGTGTTCTTCGGAGCGCCCTTCTGGTGTTCGTGCCTGATTGGTGTTGCCTGACCGCGCATCACCGGACAGATCTCGAGAAGCTGGTCTTAAGACAGGCTGCAAGCGAACCGCTCGGCGTGGTTCCAATAAAGCAGGCCTGTCGAACACGTCGATGGCATCTGATTGGCTCGGTTGTAAAAGGTAACCGGGTTTTTGGAGTTTGACATTCAGGCGACCTGAGGGTTGTCCGGATTGCCAGATACAGCACCCCTTCGAGCGCAAGCGAGGAGGATAGGTTTGCTGGATCCAAATAAGGATGAGCATTGGCAATGAGAACGATCAAGTGAAAGAAGGGCATTTGGTGGATGCCTTGGCATGCACAGGCGATGAAGGACGTGATACGCTGCGATAAGCCGTGGGGAGCTGCGAATAAGCTTTGATCCATGGATCTCCGAATGGGGAAACCCACCTTAAATACTTGGAAAATTTAAGTCGTGCTTAGGTACGGCTTAGGTTTCCAAGTATTGTTTAAAGGTATCTTATTCTGAATACATAGGGGTAAGAAGCGAACGCAGGGAACTGAAACATCTAAGTACCTGCAGGAAAGGACATCAACCGAGACTCCGCAAGTAGTGGCGAGCGAACGCGGACCAGGCCAGTGGCACTGAGGAATAAAGTGGAACGACATGGAAAGGTCGGCCGTAGAGGGTGATAGCCCCTTACACGTAGAACACTCAGTGTCCTTGAGTAAGGCGGGACACGTGAAATCCTGTCTGAACATGGGGAGACCACTCTCCAAGCCTAAGTACTCGTGCATGACCGATAGCGAACAAGTACCGTGAGGGAAAGGTGAAAAGCACCCCGACAAGGGGAGTGAAATAGAACCTGAAACCGGATGCCTACAAACAGTCGGAGCCCGCAAGGGTGACGGCGTACCTTTTGTATAATGGGTCAACGACTTAGTGTGACGAGCAAGCTTAAGCCGATAGGTGAAGGCGCAGCGAAAGCGAGTCTGAACAGGGCGTTCAGTTCGTCGCATTAGACCCGAAACCGAGTGATCTAGCCATGAGCAGGTTGAAGGTTGGGTAACACCAACTGGAGGACCGAACCCGCATCTGTTGCAATAGATTGGGATGACTTGTGGCTAGGGGTGAAAGGCCAATCAAACTCGGAAATAGCTGGTTCTCCGCGAAAACTATTTAGGTAGTGCGTCGACCGAATACCCTCGGGGGTAGAGCACTGGATGGGCTATGGGGACTCACCGTCTTACTGATCCTAACCAAACTCCGAATACCGAGGAGTACTAGTCGGCAGACACACGGCGGGTGCTAACGTCCGTCGTGAAGAGGGCAACAACCCTGACCTCCAGCTAAGGTCCCCAAGTCATGGCTAAGTGGGAAAGGATGTGAGGATCCCAAAACAACCAGGATGTTGGCTTAGAAGCAGCCATCATTTAAAGAAAGCGTAACAGCTCACTGGTCTAATTAAGGGTCTTTGCGCCGAAAATGTAACGGGGCTAAAGCCATGCACCGAAGCTGAGGATACGTCGCAAGACGTGTGGTAGCGGAGCGTTCCGTAAGCCTGTGAAGGGATACCTGTGAGGGGTCCTGGAGGTATCGGAAGTGCGAATGTTGACATGAGTAACGATAAAGAGGGTGAGAGACCCTCTCGCCGAAAGACCAAGGGTTCCTGCTTAAAGTTAATCTGAGCAGGGTTAGCCGGCCCCTAAGACGAGGCGGACACGCGTAGTCGATGGGAACCACGTTAATATTCGTGGGCCTGGTGGTAGTGACGGATTGCTTAACTTGTACATTCTTATTGGATTGGGTGTGCAGGGACGCGGTTCCAGGAAATAGCTCCACCGTATAGACCGTACCCGAAACCGACACAGGTGGTCAGGTAGAGTATACCAAGGCGCTTGAGAGAACTATGCTGAAGGAACTCGGCAAATTGCACGCGTAACTTCGGAAGAAGCGTGACCCTTTTT
>NZ_MOAI01000074.1:0-1992 GCF_001976035.1 Ensifer sp. 1H6
CGCAGGCCGAGCATTTCCGCCGGACGCGGCGGGCCATGACGTCCGGCGTCTCCTCGTCGATCTCGGCGCTTTGAACGGCTTGCGGCCCGCGCATCGCCATCACGCGCCCGGCGATGTCGTCCGCCTCGCGCTCGAACGGGTCATCCACCGGGCCGACCTCGAGCTTCGGCATGACCGGCATCTTGTGCTCGTCGTCCTCTCCGCCGCAGTCAGCACAGGCGCGCTGAACCGCAGGCACCGAGGTCAGCGAGGAAAGCAGGCGCCGCGGCGCTTCGTCCATGTCCGGCGACGGCTCGACCTTGCGTTGCGCCGGCGTCGCGAAGGCTAAGGCGGGCGGCTTGACGGCTTGGGCGACGCTCATGGCCATGGCGACCACCCCGCATAAAGTCGAACGCCGTGGGCTGTCGTGGGCGCAGGCGCCCGGATTTTGCCCCGGCCTACCATTCGAAGCCGATCCCGGTCAGAATCTGATGCGCCCTTTGGCGTTCCGGCCGGTCGGTCGTGGCGGCGTCCGCATCGCCAAGAGGTGCCAGGAAGTTGTAGAGTGCCTCCATCTGTACCGGACCAAAGTCATAGCCAAGTCCGCCGCCGGCCAGGAGGCCGAACCCGGCCGGAAGATCGCCGCGCGCGGACTCGTAATAACCACCGCCGAAGATCCGTCCGTATAGGGCCTGGTAGACGCGGAATTCTGCGCCGCCGCGCAGCCCGGCGCGGACAAAGGCGTCACGGTCGTCGACCGGCACATCGACATGAATGCCGGCCGCCAGGGCACCGCCGGCCCAATCCAGCAGCGCATTGTATTGCAGCGAGGCGACGAAACTCGTCCTGCCGCCCGAGAGCTCGGCGCCGACCAAGCCTGTGCCCTGACTGGTGAAATGGAATCCCTGATAGGCGAGCGCGCCGCCGAGCCCGGTCCAGAACCCTACCCTGGTCGCCGCATCGGTATACTCGACCTTGAGTGTGACCGGCTTTCTGTAGCCGCCAAGGAAGGCGGCCAGTTCATCGAAGCTGGTCTGTATATCGATGCAGCCCGAACTGCCACGCAGCAGCCCGCCATGCAGGAAGAACGCGCTTCGTCCTCTGGCGTTGCCACATGGCCCCTGCCTGACCGCGACGGGATTGAGGTGCACCCGCCCTGCCCCCCAGTCGCCGGAATGAATGCTCTGCCCTTGGATCGTGACGTTCATGTCACCGAGGATACCGCCAACCAGAAGATCCCACTGCTCCCCGGCAGAAAATTCGGCGATACCCGGCGGCGAAAAGGTATAGGTGCCCTCGGGGATCGGGCCCTTGTCCTTGATGCCGGTGAAGCGCCGGTCGTTCAGATAGGTGTCGGTATCGACATCCGCGCCGCAGGCCTCGGCATCCTCTTCGGTGACCGTGATCGGGCGACCGGAATCGCCGTCGTAGCGCATGATTTCCTCACCATCGCCGTAAACGATCAGTTCCTCGCCGTTGAAGACCATTTCGACCTTCTTGAAGTCGGTTGCCTTGCGCTCACCATCCGGATCGCGGCGGATGATTTGTTCGCCGGAGGTCTGCTGCAGGGTATGCGTCAACTCATGGGCCATCAGGCGGCGGCCTTCGCCGGTTCCGGGGGTGTACTCGCCCGAGGCCAGCGCAACGTTGTTGCCCAGGGTGTACGCGCGCGCGCCGATGGCGGCGGCGGCCTGGTCGACCTGCGGTCCCTCATGACGCGCACATGCGAAAGGTCCTGCCCGAAACGCGGCGCGAAGAAGCCGGCTTCGGATGCGCTGAGCACGCGTCCACCCGAGGAAACCGCCTTGGCCGCGGTGGCGGCGCCGGATGAGCCCCCGGTCCCGGCCCCGGCCCGCTGGACCGAAGCGGCGATCATCGGAGTGACCGCCCGTGCCGCGCCGCCGACGGCGACCGAGCTTGCGATCTGGTCGGCCTCGCGCTCGTACGCGTCATTTGCCGGACCGACCACCGGCTTACGCTGCAGCGTGCCGGGCACGGCGCCCAGCGATCCAG
>NZ_MOAI01000075.1:0-1891 GCF_001976035.1 Ensifer sp. 1H6
GCCAACAACTATCTCGGCCTGGCCGACAATGCGGAACTGACTGAGGCCGGCAAAAAGGCGCTCGACCGTTACGGCTACGGCATGGCCTCGGTGCGCTTTATCTGCGGCACGCAGGAAGAGCACAAGCAGTTGGAGGCGCGCATCTCCGCCTTCCTCGGCCTGGAAGACACGATCCTTTATTCCTCCTGTTTCGACGCCAATGGCGGCCTGTTCGAGACGCTGCTGGGCGAAGAGGACGCGATCATCTCCGACGCCTTGAACCACGCCTCGATCATCGACGGCGTGCGCCTCTCCAAGGCCAAGCGCTTCCGCTATGCCAACAACGACATGGCGGCGCTGGAGGAAGAGCTGAAGAAGGCCGAAGGCAGTCGCTTCAAGCTGATCGCCACCGACGGCGTGTTCTCGATGGACGGCATCATCGCCAATCTCGGGGGCGTCTGTGACCTCG
Source organism: Ensifer sp. 1H6 (assembly GCF_001976035.1). Taxonomy (NCBI): domain Bacteria; kingdom Pseudomonadati; phylum Pseudomonadota; class Alphaproteobacteria; order Hyphomicrobiales; family Rhizobiaceae; genus Ensifer; species Ensifer sp. 1H6. The sequence continues at coordinate 449 of NZ_MOAI01000075.1, forward strand.
CCGAGAAGTACGGCGCCATGGTCATGGTCGATGACAGCCATGCGGTCGGCTTCGTCGGCAAAAACGGGCGCGGCTCGGCCGAACATTGCGGCGTCGAGGGCCGCGTCGACATCATCACCGGCACGCTCGGCAAGGCGCTCGGCGGTGCCTCGGGCGGCTATACGTCGGCCAAGGCCGAGGTTGTCGACTGGCTGCGCCAGCGCTCGCGGCCCTATCTGTTTTCCAACACGCTGGCGCCGGTGATTGCCGCCGCCTCGCTCAAAGTGTTCGACCTGATCGACAACGGCGATGGGCTGCGGGCGCGGCTGTCGGACAATGCGGCGCTGTTTCGTGACCAGATGTCGAAGCTCGGCTTCACGCTGGCCGGCGAGGGCCATCCGATCATCCCGGTGATGCTCGGCGATGCCGCACTGGCGCAGGAGATGGCGGCGCGCATGCTCAAGAAGGGCGTCTACGTCATCGGCTTCTCCTTCCCGGTGGTGCCAAAGGGCCAGGCGCGCATCCGCACGCAGATGTCGGCCGCCCACAGCGAAAACGACGTGCGCCGGGCGATCGCCGCATTCGAAGAGGTCGGCCGCGAGCTCGGTGTGATCAAGTGAGTGTAGAGCTCTGCCCCTCACCCTAGCCCTCTCCCCGCAGGCGGGGAGAGGGGACGTGCCCGGCAAGAGGTTGAGCCTGCGGGCAGTCCGAGATGGGCGCAAGGGGTGCGGCATAGCCCTTCTCCCCGCGATCGCGGGGAGAAGGTGGCGGCAGCCGGATGAGGGGCAGGCCCCAGGCGGGCAGTTGATTTTGGAGACAACCAAATGACGAAGATGATGAAGGCGCTGGTCAAGACGAAGCCGGAGGTCGGGCTCTGGATGGAACGCGTGCCGGTGCCGGAGGTCGGACCGAACGACGTGCTGATCAAGGTGAAGAAGTCGGCGATCTGCGGCACCGACGTGCACATCTGGAACTGGGACCAATGGGCCCAGAACCATTCCGGTGTCGATGGTCGTCGGCCATGAGTTCATGGGCGAGATCGCCGCGGTCGGTTCGGCCGTCACCAAATACCATGTCGGCGAGCGGGTCTCGGGCGAGGGCCATATCGTCTGCGGCAAGTGCCGCAATTGCCGCGCCGGGCGCGGCCACCTCTGCCGCAACACGCTCGGCGTCGGCGTCAACCGGCCGGGCTCGTTCGGCGAATTCGTCTGCCTGCCGGAATACAATGTCGTGCCGATCCCGGAAGACGTTCCCGACGAGATCGCCGCGATCTTCGATCCCTTCGGCAATGCGGTGCACACCGCACTGTCGTTCGATCTGGTCGGCGAGGATGTGCTGGTGACCGGCGCCGGGCCGATCGGCATCATGGGGGCGCTGGTTGCCAAGCGCTCGGGCGCGCGCAAGGTGGTGATCACCGACATCAACCCGACGCGGCTGGAGCTTGCCCGCAAGGTCGGCATCGAC
>NZ_MOAI01000076.1:0-1797 GCF_001976035.1 Ensifer sp. 1H6
GCAGCAGAACGCGGCAATGGTGGAAGAGCAGACGGCGGCAAGCCATGGCCTGGCTTCGGAAGCCGCTTCGCTCAATGCGCTTCTGGCCCAGTTCAACCTCGGCAATACCCAGAGCGCCTATGCGCCGGCAGCTATGCCGCGCCGTCGCGCCGCATAGACGTAAAACACCTTAGATGCGAAGCAGGGCCCGGAGCACAACTCCGGGTCTTTGTTTTTGGATGCCCGTTTTTCGAAAATCGGCGCGTGCGCCGTAATTCGTTGTTCCGGCTTTCCTTTTTTAAGTTTTGATAAAGTGTCGAGGCATACCGTCCGATTGCCGCGAAATGACTTCGCACCGCACATCCGCCGATAGGGTCCATCTCCCGAAAAGCTCGCCTCAGGGCCACCGATGTGTTCCAGACACCTGCCTCACGCTGCGCGTGTTTTGGCTTTCCATCACGCGTTCGAAGTTTGCTCGCGATCTGCTTTTTCAAGCAATCGCGCGAAGGGAGACGAACGGTGATTCTCAAGACTGCGACCGCACGAAACATGTTTGCCATCGTGATGACTGGCCTTTTGACCTGTATGGTCACGGCTGCCATCGTGTTCTGGCTATCCTATCAGCAGCTGAAAGAGCGCAGCATTGCGGAGATGACCAACGCCGCCTATGCAAGCGCCGCCAACGTCGAGGCGAGGTTCGCAGAGACGAAAACGCTCGCCAACAACATGCGCTCTGCCCTCTATGCCATGAAGGACAGTGGCACGGCGTCTCGCGAAGGTACGGTTGCGCTGCTGAAAAAGCTGATCGCGGACAACCCGCTCGCCGTTGGCCTCAGCACCGGCTGGGAGCCGAACGCGTTTGACGGCAAGGATGCGGAATATGCGGGCAAACCGGGCCACGATGCCAGTGGCCGCTACGTTCCCTATATCGCCCGTTCGGGGGAAAAGATCGTGTACGAAGCGCTGGTCGATTACGACAAGCCCGGCGCAGGAGATTACTATCAGGTCCCCAAGAAGACTGGCCGCGACATGATCACCGAGCCTTACTTCTACAAGATCGACGGCAAGGACGTGCTGATGACGTCGATCATGGTGCCGTTGAAGCTCGACAATGCCTTCGTCGGCGTCGATGGCGTCGACATGGCGCTTGACCACCTTTCCAACGAGTTGGGCAAGCTGGCCCCGTTCGGTACCGGATTCGTTTCGCTGGTCAGCCAGGGCGGCAGCATCATCAGCCATCCCGATCAGACTTTCCTTGGAAAATCGCTAAAGGACACCGGGCTTGAGGCCGGCGGTTGGGGCCAGCTTCTGGGCAAGACCGAGCAGGCGTTTGAACTCACCCACACGGATGGCTCGGTGCACATCGCCGTTGCCGTGCCGGTCAAGCTTCTGCCCGATACAACCTGGTACGTCGTCGTATCCGTGCCGCAGGCTACCGTCTTTGCCGGTCTCTCGCAGCTTGCGATGATCTCCGTCGCGGTTATCGCCGTCGCAGCCTTGATCATGATCCTGGTCGGTTGGACGCTTGCCACCCGATTCCGCAAGCGCGTTGCGGCGGTCATCGGCGTCACCGGTGAAATCGCTGCGGGCAAGACCGATGTCGACCTGTCGGAAGCCGAGTGCAAGGACGAGATCGGCGATCTCGCCCGCTCGCTGCAGGTGCTGCGCGACGCGACCATCGCCAAGCTCAAGCTCGAAGACGAGGCCGACGCCAACCGTTCACTGTCGGAGCGCGAGCGCCTGGAACGCCAGGCTCGCGATGCCCGTGATGCTGCCGAAGTGCAGCAGGCCGTCGATGGCCTGGCAAGCGGTCTCGGC
>NZ_MOAI01000078.1:0-1546 GCF_001976035.1 Ensifer sp. 1H6
ATCCACTCTCATGTTCGCCTTTTCAAGTCGCAGGCATAGAAATTCTCCCGCCCGATGTTCTCGGACGTCGTGTTTCGTATGAGTGCGTCCTGGGGAAAGCAGGAGGCACGGTCAATGAACGACGGTTGATCATGCTCTGATGCGCGGGTTGGTTACCGCCGGACCTGATGCGTCGCGGAGCGTCCTCAGTCTAGTTGGCAGCGTCGGAATTAAACCGGCTGATAGTGGAAACGAGGGTTCTCCTGCCGTGACCGTGCCCCCAGCCTTGCCCAGGTGCACATGGCTTTCTGATCGGCTCTTCTCCTCCTCGCTGATCTAGACTTTGGCGGTGTTCAACGGGCGCGCGACCTGACATGCAATCGACCAGACGAAGCCCGACAGTTCGCGCGCAATCGCTGTGGTCACGGTCGTGGCTGGCTTTCCGGCCTTCGTGAGCTTGCGATAGCGGCCGCACAGCCGCACCTGCGCTTTCCACGCCGTATCGCGGATCGTTTTTGGAAGCTGCTCCTGGCGCAGCAATTGCTCGCGGCTCACCCTTGCTGGAAACCGGTAGCTCCAGGCCGCCTCGATCAACATGCGGCGTGCGGTTCCGTTCCCCGCTTTCGTAATGCCACCCTGGCGTCGGGTTGCGCCGCTCGAATGCTCCGATGGCACCAGTCCAAGATACGCCATCAATTGGCGTGGGTTTGTGAAGCGGCTGAGATCGCCCAATTCGGCAATCATCGTTGCTGCGGTCACCAGAGCCATGCCACGCAGCGATTGCAATGCATGGACGACCGGGGCCAATGACCAATCGCCCAACATGATCTCGATTTGCTTCGTCAGCCGATCCCGCCGGTCCGTAGCAGCCTCGATCGTCGCGATATGATCCTCAAGCACAATGTAGTGGGCCGGTTGCGCGAAGCGGAGGCCTGCCAGCCAACGGCGGTGCATCTGCGTCCAGGCTGGACGGCCATAATGGCAGCCATGGCGCAGGAGGAATCCACTGAGCTGCTGGCGCGCCTGTCGCAGGCTGCGCACGGCAGCCAGGCGTGCCCGCACCAGATCGCGCATCGCCTCATGGGCGGGATCGGGGATCCAGACGGCGCTCAGTTCACCAGCGCGATGAAGCCTTGCCAGATTGTTGGCATCTCGACGGTCTGTCTTGATGCGATCGCCCGGCTTTCGCGGGATCAAAGAGGGGGCGACAACCACGCAGTCATGACCTGCGGCAGACAGTTGGCGCTGAATGCCATAGCCGCAGGGTCCTGCTTCGTAGCAAAACTTCAGCGTCCGCCCTGGCTGTGAAAGCTTCGCCAGCATACGGGCCAAGGCCGTTGGCGTGTTTACGATCTGGCCAAACGCGCGCACGTCCCCACGTTTGCCGCCATCAGCGAGCGCGACCGAAATCGTTTCTTTGTGAACGTCCAATCCGACATATGTGATAGTGTCTGCCACGGCCCGTCTCCTATGCATGAGGCTCTGTGCGAGGATAACTCACGCAACCCTCGATACCTGCATATTGTGAGACGGGTCACCCGGTCCCAAGGCGAACATTTAGTCTAGC
>NZ_MOAI01000079.1:0-1523 GCF_001976035.1 Ensifer sp. 1H6
GCGTAACGGTTGACTACAAGATCACCGAAGGCCTCGCTACCCGCGTATCGGTTCAGTACGAAGATGAAGACAACGGCGACGACCAGGTATTCGGCTTCGTCCGCCTGCAGCGCGACTTCTAATCTGACTTAGTCAGGTTTGATATCAGGCCCGCAACTCACATTCGAGTTGCGGGCTGTTGCTGTTTAGCAACGTTTGCATCTCGTCTCGGCACAGGACGATGTCCAGACATCAAGCGCCGGCTTGAAAGCCGTCGGTTTATCGGTCTCACTCCGGCGTCAGTCGGCAAGGGGATCGGCGAGTTGGGGAAGGATGCTGAAAAACAAACGGGCGACTTCGACTTCCCGAACCTAAGTAGCGGGTACGAAGTCCACTACAGTTTTAGCCCGCGGGGTCCGAGCGGGGTGGTTAAGGACACCACGCTCGCCGAACTGCTTCAGCGTTATGCCGACATTCTGTGGGAGGAAGGCAACCACAAATACAATGTGAAAGCCTTCATCGGAGAGCTCGACGAGATATTGCTCGCTGCTCGCTTCTCTACTTTCTCACAAGACATGCTCGACAACCTGATCGGCGCTTTACGCAAACGTCGCAACAGCAACGCAACCATCAACCGGAAGATGGCGGCGCTAAGCAAGTTGCTGCGGAAAGCGTACAAAATGGGCGACATCTATAGCTTGCCGGAGTTCAAGCGCCAGAAAGAAAGAGCGGGCCGCCTCCGCTTTCTCGAACCGGACGAAGAAGAAGCGCTGTTTCGCGAAATCGGAAACCGCTCGGACCTCTATTTAAAACTATCCATATTCCTCGTCGATACCGGCGCACGTCTCGGCGAGACCATCGCTCTGAAATGGAATGACGTTCACCAGGGCCGGGTGACGTTTTGGGTAACCAAATCTGGCCGCAGTCGAACTGTACCCCTAACCGCCAGAGCCAAGCAGGCTCTTAATGCCCTGGTGGATCGATCTCCCGGTCCATTCGCGTCCATTGACCAGCAAAAGTATCGCGCCGTTTGGAATGACGCAAAAACAGCAGCCGGACTGGGGGACGAGGCCGATATCGTACCGCACGTCTTGCGCCATACTTGCGCGTCACGCTTGGTGAGAGGCGGTATCGATCTCAGACGCGTTCAGATGTGGCTGGGTCACCAGACCCTCGAGATGACGATGCGTTATGCTCACCTGGCATCCCACGATCTGGACATGTGTGTACCCGTCCTTGAACGCCATATTACATGAGCGAGTTCGCCCGGCCGTCCTAGTCTGGGGTTGACGATAACAGTCAGAACAGTCCTGATTCTGACTGGAGGTCAGAAATGAACATCAAGAGCCTTCTTCTCGGCTCCGCTGCAGCTCTCGCAGCAGTATCCGGCGCACAGGCAGCCGACGCAATCGTCGCCGCCGAGCCGGAGCCCATGGAATACGTTCGCGTTTGCGACGCTTTCGGCACTGGCTACTTCTACATCCCGGGCACCGAAACCTGCCTGAAGCTCAGCGGCTTCATCCGCGTTCAGGGCTCGTTCGGTT